>NZ_CP113911.1 GCF_024701375.2 Streptomyces sp. KMM 9044
GCGGACGCGGTTCTGCAGCGGGTCGTTGCCCTGGTAGGCGAGCATTTCGGCGCCCTCGTCGATGATCCCGAAGATCATCGGCGTACTGCTGGACATCGTCATGAGCTTGGTGTTGTCCGCGTACTGGAGGCGCTTGTCGCCGATGGCGAGCATGGCGTCGAGCATGATCTCTGCCTCGGCCAGCGTGGACGCCATCCAGTCCACGACGGGCGCCGTGTCCTTCGGCGGGCGGGGCTGGCCGGGCGCGGGCCGCACCTTGCCGGTGGCCTCCAGCCACGGGCGGTTCCAGTGCTTGAAGTCGGCGCAGGCCTTGCCACGGTCCATGGCCCACACCAGCACGTCCGGGCAGCGGGAGAGCGTGCTCACGATGCCGTCCAGGAGCGTCGATTTGGCGCTTCCGGGCGGTCCGATGACCAACATGCAGGCTTCGCGCATCATCAGGCTGATGGGGTCGCCGGAGCGGTCCACGACGAACGGCAACGGCCCGTTGACCGTGAGCGGCTGGCCTACCTCGTGCACCGGGTAGGTCACGGTCAGGCTGCTGGTGTCGCGGGTGTCGATGTCCGCGATCACGTGGCCCTGCTTGCCCGCCCGCTCGATCCTGACCAGACAGCCGGTCGGCAGGCGCGCGGATTCCGCGAGCGCCTGGGCGTAGGCGGCGATGCGGTCGGAGGTGATGCCGATGGGAAGGCTGATCTCCAGCGCGAACCCGGAGCCGTTGGCGCGGGGGGCGTACCCGGCGAACTGCACGTCGATCCTGGTCACTTGCTTGATGAGCGTCATCCACGCGTCGATCACCTGCCAGTCGGCGCGGCTGACTTCCGCCTCGGCCATGGCCGCCTCCAGGGCGCGGCGGGCGTCGTCGGCGGCTTCCTCGTGCACCTCGGAGGCGTACGCGGCGCCGCCGATGCCGATGGTGATCGCGGCGAGGGTGGCAAGGGCGGTCCAGGCGTCTTTGCCGGTCCAGGTGGTGGGGTCGGTGGCGACGACGGCGGACGTCCAGCCGGAGGACAGCAGCCATCCGGCGGCGCGGGTGGCCAGGCTCGGGCGGCTGAGCCGCTTACGCAGGCCCGCGCCGATGCCGTGCGCGGCGGCGCCGACCACGCCGACCGCGAGCGGCCAGCCGGACGGCATACCGGCCAGAGCGCCAGTGCTGGCCACGGCCATGGACGTGGTGGCCATGGCCAGGGGGCCGGACACGGGCCCGTGCCGGGCGGCCCAGTCAAGAGCGAAGTGGGTGCGGGGGTCGGCTGCGGTCTGGCGGGGCATGGGGTCCTCCTCGGTGGTGGGGCCGGCGGGGGCGGGCGCGCCTCGCAGCGCGCCCGCCTAGGTGGTGGTGGGTCAGTCCTCCTGACGCGTGACGTCCCACATCTCCTCGGCCGTGCGCCCGTCGGTGTGCCGGGCGATGTCCGCCTCGTGGCAGGCCTGGAAGGTCTCGCCCACGGCCTCGGCCGCGTCCACGCACAGCAGCAGCTGCTTGTGCAGGTCGCCCAACGCCTCGTTGACCTCCGGGTGAAGCGGCATGTTCTCCGGGGACATGACGGCCGCGACGGAGGCGAACGTCTCCGCGATGGCGCCCAGCGCCTCGGGCAGGGTCTCCACCTGGGCGAGAACCTGCATCATGCCGCCGGGCTCCGCCTTCTGTGCCTGCTCCAGCATCTGACCCGCCGCCTCGCGGAAGTCGAATCCGGTGCCGTTGCTCATGTCGCTCACTGCTGCCTCCTGTGTGGTGGGTACCGGCGCGTCGCCGGGACGGGCCCGGTCGATACCGGGGGGTGTTTGTGCCTGGTGCTGCCAGCGCGCCCGGTCGGCCTCGGCCTGGTCGTGGTCCTGGTACGCGGCGATGTCCCGCGCCAGGCGCTCCTCCTGCGCGGCCCGGCAAAGCTTGCGCCACACCGTCCGGCCCCAGCGGGGCGGCTGGATACGCAGCAGCTTCGCCAGCGGCCACAAGGCCAGCGCGAGCACGCCGAGCGGCGTCGCGGCGAGCGCCGCCAGGGCGCGGCGCCAGTGGAAGCGGGCGGCTGAGCGGCGCAGCGCGATGCGGCGGGCGTGAGTGCGTGCCCGCTCCTCGATCCGGCCGCGCTTCTGCGCGCGCCACTGGGCCCGGAGCCGGTCCCGGGCGGCGCGGTAGGTGGCGCGGCGGGTGGCGAGGAATCCGCGGGGCTCACTCTGGGACTTGGGGGCGGTCTTGCCCTTGGGGGCGGTCTTGCCCTTGGGGGCGGTCTTGCCCTTGGGGGCGGTCTTGCCCTTGGGGGCGGTGCCGGTCCCGCCGGTCCCGCCGGTGCTGCGGCGGGCGCGGGCGAGCGTCTGCGCCGCCGCGCCGCGTCCGGCCCGCCACAGCCGTCCGGCCGCGCCGCCACGGCCCGCAGAGCCGCCCTGAGTGCCGCCACGGCCCGTCTGGGGGCGCGTCCCGCCGCTCTTGGGCGCGGTGCCCTTGGACAGCCGTCCCAGGCCCCCGGCGGCTCCCTGCCGGGCGCCGGAGCCGGGCGCCGGTGAACGGCGCTGCTGCTGACGCTCGGTGCGCCGTGCGTCGGCCAGCTGGCGGCGCGCGCGGGTGGTGTCCGCCGCCGTGGTGGTGCGTCCCTTGCGTACCGCCTCGGCGGCGCTGGCACGGCGGACCTGCCGCACCGCCGCCGCCTTCTGCCGCAGCGCGCCGCCGGTGCCCGCCGCCCGCCGGACAGCACCGCCGCCGGTGCCGGACCCTGCGCCGCGCCGGGCACCGGTGGAGCCGAAGGACCCGAGCGAACGCGCGGCGGCACGCTGCGGCGGGACACCGCCGGAACGCTGGGCACCGGGCGTGCGCGCCGGGCCCCGGCGCAGGGTGCCGGCGGGCGTCGCACGGGCCACGGCTGCGACCACGGGCACTAAGGCCAGCGCCCCGGCCGCCAGCAGCGCCGCCGGTCCACCAGCGGCAAGACCGGTCGCCGACACGACCGCGATCGTGCCCGTGGTGCCCACGGTCACCGCCGGGACGACGGGCAGTCCGCCGAGAGTGCTCACCTCGGACTCTGCGGACGGCGCGGCGGGCTCGGCGGGTACTTCCGGCACGGGCGGCGCGGCGGGCTCGGCAGCCTGCACCGGCTCCGGCTCCGGCTCCGTGGTGGCCAGACCCGATTGTGTAGGGGGGTTGGGGTTCGTCATGCTGTGCCTACCTCCTGACGGGACGTCATCTGTGGGAGGGAGACCGCCCGGCGGGGGTTCGTCCCGCCGGGCGGTCGTCACGGGTCGATCACCTGGGGTGATCAAGTGAGCGTAGGGGGCGGCGGTGACAGCGTCACCCGCCTTTGAGCGCTGGTCAGTTGTAGAGACCGGTCCCCGGACCCTTGGCGTCCGTCTCCGCCGCCTGCCGGGCCTCCCGCAGGTAGCGCTCCACGCTGTCCCGGCTGACTTCCTTGCCCAGCACCGCCGCCGCGTGCCGCTCCACCGTGTCCGCTTGCGTCACGCCGAGGGCGTGCAGGCGGTGGACCGTGCTGCGCAGGGACAGCGCCTCGGCCGGGGTCCGGCCAGCCTCCGGGCGGAGATCTCCGCCCATCTCCGCACTGGTCAGAGGCGTTTCCGCCGGAGTCTCCGGCTGCGTCCGGCCGGACACGGAGAGGATCTCCGCCGCCGGGATTCCGGCATCCGCCGCCGCTTCCAGTGAGGCACGCGCTCGCATCTGGTCCACGATGGCGCGCTGACGCAGCTCGGCCGCGCGGGAGTGCTCGGGCTCCGACTCGGCCGCCCGCTCGACGTGGATCTCGTTCCGCGTCTGCGGGGCCTCCAGCTCGCCGTACTTGGCTTCCAGCGCCGCCCTTACCTGCGCTGCCCTGCCTCGGGAGCGCAGTACCTGTTGTGCAGTGTCCGCAATAGCCAGTTCGGCGTACGCCTCGTCACGCTCGGCCGCCAGCCACGCCGCAGCGTCCGCCGACAGCGGCCGGGACATCGAGCTGAGCACCGTGTGCCACAGCACCTTGGCCACCAGCGAGACGGCCGGACCGCCCACCGCCAGACCCCAGTCACCCACGCGGATGCCGTGCACGATCAGTACCGCCATGGACACCGCCAGCAGCAGCCAGCCGGTCCGGTCCGCCGCCTTGCGGTGGTCGGGGTCGTGCCGGTGCACCACCGCCAGCAGCAGCGCCACCAGCCAGGCCGCGTCGAACACGGCGCCGCCGACGTAGCCCCACCAGCCGCCGAGCATCTGAGCGATGGACATGGTGCTGTAGACCACGGTCGCCACCGTGATCAGCCCGGCGACCACCAGGGCCGCCGTCTGAGCAACGGACCGCCAGTCGGTCGGGAGCCTGGGCGCCTCAGCCGGCACCTCGCGGGTACGCCCGGCCACGGTCACCGGCCGGGTGCGCGCCGCCTTCATCGGGCACCGCCGTTCCGCAGCGCCTCGGCCGCCTGCCGAGCGGCCTCGGCCGCCCGCGCCGCTTCCGCCGCGCGCTCCATGGCCTCCCGCGCCGCGCGGTCCGGGTCCTCGGCCTGCATGATCGCGTGCCGCAGCACGCCGATACGATCCATCACAGGATCGCCCTCCTAGTCCAGATAGGTCGGCTGGTCTCAGGCCTCGGCTCGGTGCTACCAACACCGGCCGGGGCCGTTTTCGGTTCGTGGGGGCAGTGGCGCTGCCCGTTGCCGGGTGCCTTCTGCCTGCTCAAGCCACAGATGTGGCCTGCTCCCCGCCGTGTCGGCCGGGGCCTTGCAAGAACGACACTAGCGCACTACTTCCCTGAGTACCAACTTACTTCTCAGGGAAGTGGTGCGTTATGCTCACCTGCATGGACATCCCCGAGAGGGCGCAGGCAGAAGCGCTCCAGAGACTGGCCGATCTCGGCGCACAGCGCGCTGAACTGCTACGACAGGCGAAAGCGCTGATCCCGCAGATCCAAGCGGCAGCCCTCGAGGCGGACCGGCTCGGCGCCCAGCGCTCCCGGGCACAACAGCTCAGCCGGATCAGTCCCAGCACCTACTACAAGTGGCTACCTGACCGGCAAGAAGGCCAACGAGGAGAGACGGGGGCGTAGGCTCACCGTCACGCACAGCCACGACTGCACCGCCCCAGAAAACACGGAAGCCCCCCGAGGATCTGTACCCGACGTTGGCGCGTCGGGACCCGGAGGGCTCCGCAATGAATTCGCTGCGAGTGTACGGGCCGGGAGACCGGTTCCGCACCCGCAGCAGGTCAGAAAGGCCACAAATTGCCTACGCGGAGCACCACCCACGCGAGCACTCCGCCCGCAGCATGCGGCACCTGCACCAAGATCCACGCCGTTCTCACCCAGCACCGCGCGCTCGGCCAGCCGGTCACCGGCGCCGCCCTTGCCGCCGCCTCCGGCGTCAGCCGCCGGGCCGTCCTCACCCACATCAGCTACCTGGTGGAATGCGGATGGGTCGCCGCCGACCGGCGCACCCCCATCGCGCAGTCCAGCGCCACACCGCCCCCGCCCGCCCGGCCGGACACGCCTCTGGTGTGGGCCACAGACGCAGCTCTGTCCTGCAAGACCTGCGGGCGGATCCTGCTCGTGCTGGCGACGGCGGCCGGGCCGGATCAGTGGTCGGTGGTCATGCCCGAACACGAACTGGCCGCCGCGCTCGGCGTCACCGGCCGGACCGTGCGCACCCACCTTGCCGCCCTCACCGGCCGCCGCCCGCACAACGCCCATCCGCAGTCCGGCCCGCTGCTGCGCGGCGAGCTGGTGCCCGAAACCGGCGGCCGGGGCGGACTGCGCTGGACGTTCCTCGACGGCAAGGTGCAGACCGGATCCAGCGCCGAGACCTACACGGCGCAGGAGTACCGCGCGCTGCGCGTCCAGGCGCTCGACGTCCTCGCCCAGGTCCCGCTCCTCACCCAGGATCTGACCACGCGTGAGCGCACCCGCGCCGCCGAGCTGCTGGTAATCCCCCGCCTGCACGTCGGCTACCCGGCCGCGGCCATCATTGAGGCGCTCGTTGATCCGGCGGACACGCACCTGAAGGTGCACACCAGCGCATACGGCCTGATCAAGTGGCGCCTCAGCCAGCGCGCGCCGCTGTCCGGCTACGTGGCCCCAGCCAAAGAGACGTACGACCCCACCCCGGTCGTGCACGACTGCGCAGACTGCGGACTCCCCATCAAGGCGCCGCTCTCCGTGGCCTACTGCGCCGACTGCAAGCGGCGCCACACCGCCGGGATCAGCCTCGAAGTCGCTGAGGCCCACCCGATCGCTGAGCCTGCCATCTGATCCACCCCCGCCGAGGCGCCCCCACGCCCACGCGTGCCGGGGCGCCTCGGCGTACCCGCCGACCACCCCGCCGGCCCTCTGGCACCACGGGCCGACTCCACCGCTCCACCGCCCGTGCGTGCCGACGCAGCACCCACCAACGCGCGGCATACGGCGCGCCCCAGCCCGCCACCACTGGCCCCATAGACACACCCACCGACCACCACACGCCCCACCACTCGCGGGCCAGCAGCACCCAGCCGATCAGCAGCAGCAGTGCCACCACGACAGCTAAGGCCCGGTCATCGTCACGCCACACGCGCACCTCCAGTGATCAAGTGATCACCGTAGGCCGCACGGGTGACACTGCCCGCACCCGGCGTACGGTCAGCGGTCATGGACACGGACCGCCCCCGGCTCTGCCAGCACCAGCCGTGCGGCAAGCCCATCCAAGCCGCCAAGACCGGCCGCCCGCCAAAGTACTGCTCCGCCCAGTGCCGCCGCCGCGCCTGGGAAGCCGAGCGCCTACGCCGAGCCGTTGTCATAGAACTGGCCAAGCTGGCAGCCGAGCGCCAGCGCACATTCCGTTCGGACGAAACCCGACGACCCGCCCCAGATCCCAATTTCCGTCCGAACGAAACTCCACCGCAGGCCACAGCACCCAAGCCGCCCCCGGCCGTACCCGCGCCTGCCCGACCGCGCCGCCGACCGCTCCTCCCGCCACCACCCGGCCGCACCCGACCGAACCCCACCTAGATCCACAGCGAAACGGCTGCGCGCCCCTCTCGCGCTCGATCGCGCAACATCCGGGCTGAGGGCCCAGGGGCCACCTGGGAAGCCGGGAGAGAGGCGCACAGCGATTCCGCGGTTGCACCCCGGCAGAGGTGTGAAGCAGAGGGTGTGAAGCGCGATTTCCGGGGTGCTTCACACCCTCTGACCAGGGAAAACGTCCGGCAGTCCACAAGCGGCGGAGCGGGTTACCCACAGGCCCTCTTCCCATCATGCACAGGCGCTTCACACCCTCTGATCTGCGGAAACGGCGGTTTTCCCCAGGTAGGTGTGAAGCACAATTTCCGCCCCCCTAGGGAATAGATAGCTACCTGGGGGAGGCGCAGCTCGCCGGGGCCCGCTTGCGGGTCCCGGTCAAGATCGCGCAGCGATCTTGCAAGACGCAGCGAAGCGGAGGCTTGTCCTCCGTTACGGAGCGCGCAGCGCGGAGCGCATTTCCATGCGCGGCAGCGCATGGATACCC
>NZ_CP113912.1 GCF_024701375.2 Streptomyces sp. KMM 9044
GGTACCACATCGCTGCGCGATGTGCAAGCGAACCCCCGTGCTGCGCACGGGGTTGCGCTCCGCCCGCGGGAGCGCTGGCGGGTGGCTGCGCCACCTGCTCAACCCCGATGCTACGCATCGGGGTTGACGCTCCGTCCGCTGCGCTCCGGAGCGGCGGGACTTCGTCCCGCTACCGGGCTCCCGTTGCGCTGCAGTCCGGGCCGGCGGGTCCGCTGCGCTCCCCCACCTGACGGTCCTTCCAGCTGCGCCTCCAGGACCTTGGGGCCCACTTCGCGGGCCGGGCTGGCTGCGAGAGTGGGGGGCCTCGTTCGTTTCGGGTTCTGGTGTAGTGGGTGCATCAGGTTGATGCACCATGTAGCGTTGGCGGAAGTATGGGACACCCCTCAACCACCCGATGCGGGCCCAGATGCCCGCGCCTTTCGGAAAAGGGAAAACGCATGTGGAGTGCTCAGGACGTGGCGCGGGATCAGGTCCGGCGTCAAGCGAATGGCCTGGACATCGCCGCCGTTGCGGAAAAGGTCGCGGAGGCCGCTGTCCGTGAGCGGGAGACCGCGGAGCAGTTGAGGGGGAACGGTTCCTTCTACGAGTTCGAGATGGACCGGAGGGGTTGGCTGCCATCTGGCTGGCTAAACACGCTGAGTGGCAGCGCGTCAGAGACTTGATGACTGCAGCCGGTTGGAGCGTGTACGAGCCAGAACAGGACGCTCAAGGCTCGGTGTGGGCTCGCGAGCGTGAGGAACGGCTTGCTGGTGCTCTTGCGGCACAGGCCGCCTTCGGGGAACGGCAGGGGGAGGAAGCGGATGAACTGCGAGCGGAGGTCCGGCTGTCCGCCGCGCCCAGTCGACTGATCCAGACGGTGGCCAGCCGGACGGGGCTGCGCCCCTCTCAGGTCCTGGCCCAGCTCGCCGAGCGGATCGTCGTGGGCGAGGACGGCACGGTGTCCGTCCCACCCTTCACGCCGTCCTGGTGATTTCCGAAGCGAGCAGAAAAGAAGGCAGAGGAGGAGCGTGGAAATGCTGGGTATCCGGCTTCGGGAACACCAGGTCGATCAGAAGTCGGCGTTTCGGAGGTGGATGGGATTCCCTGCAAGATCATCAGTGCCGTCGGAGGGGGCACGGGGCACCATCGTGTCCGCGACCGGATCGGGCAAGACGATCACCGCCGCCGCGTGCGCGCTGGACTGCTTCCCGGGCGGCCGGATCCTCGTGACCGTGCCGACCCTGGACCTACTCGCACAGACCGCTGAGGCGTGGCGCCGGGTGGGCCACCGGGCCCCGATGGTGGCGGTGTGCTCGCTGGAGAGCGATGCGGTGCTGGACGGGTTGGGGGTGCGTACCACCACGAATCCGATTCAGCTCGCGCTGTGGGCGGGGTCGGGGCCGGTGGTCGTGTTCGCTACGTACGCCTCCCTGGTGGACCGCGAGGATATCGACGCACCCGAGGGCCAGCGGAAGGTTCGTGGGCCGCTGGAGGCCGCCCTGGCGGGCGGGGAGCGCCTGTACGGGCAGCAAATGAGCGGTTTCGACCTCGCCATCGTGGACGAAGCCCACTCCACCGCAGGTGATCTCGGCAGGCCGTGGGCCGCGATCCACGACAATGCCCGCATCCCGGCCGACTTCCGGCTGTACCTCACCGCGACCCCGCGCATCCTCGCCTCGCCCCGGCCGCAGCAGGGCACCGGCGGCCAGGAGCTGGAGCTCGCGAGCATGGCCGACGACCCGGACGGGACCTACGGGCCGTGGCTGGCCGAGCTCGGACTCTCGGAGGCGATCGAGCGGGGCATCCTCGCCGGCTTCGAGATCGACGTCCTGGAGATCCACGACCCCTCCCCCGCCCTCGGGGAAACGGAGGAGGCACAGCGGGGCCGGCGCCTCGCTCTCTTGCAGACCGCACTGTTGGAGCACGCGGCGGCGTACAACCTCCGTACAGTGATGACGTTCCACCAGAAGGTGGAAGAGGCCGCAGCCTTCGCGGACAAGCTGCCCCAGACAGCGGCCGAGCTGTACGCCAGCGGCGCCTCCGACCACGACCTGGCAGCCGCGGACCGGCTCCCCGCGTCGTCGATCGACGCGGCCTTCTACGAGCTGGAGGCCGGCCGCCACGTCCCCCCGGACCGCGTCTGGTCGGCCTGGCTGTGCGGCGACCACCTCGTCACCGAACGCCGCGAGGTCCTTCGCCAGTTCGCCAACGGCATCGACGTGGCCGAGCGCCGGGTGCACCGCGCCTTCCTCGCCAGCTGCCGCGTGCTCGGGGAAGGCGTCGACATCACCGGCGAACGGGGAGTCGAGGCCGTCTGCTTCGCCGACACCCGCGGATCCCAGGTGGAGATCGTCCAGAACATCGGCCGCGCGCTGCGGCTCAACCGCGACGGCACCACGAAGGTCGCCCGGATCATCGTGCCGGTGTTCCTGGAGCCCGGCGAGGACCCGACCGACATGGTCGCCTCCGCCAGCTTCAAGCCGCTCGTGGCCGTGCTCCAGGGCCTGCGCTCGCACGATGAACGCCTGGTCGAGCAGCTCGCCTCCCGCGCCCTCACCAGCGGACAGCGCACGGTGCACGTGAGGCGCGACGAGGACGGGCGGATCATCGGCGCCGGCGGCGAGGACGAGGAGGACGACACCGACGCCGTTGCCGAGACGGCCCTGCTCCACTTCTCCTCTCCCAGGGACGCGGCGACCATCGCGGCGTTCCTGCGCACGCGGGTCTACCGGCCGGAGTCCCTGGTCTGGCTCGAGGGCTACCAGGCCCTGCTCCGCTGGCGGGCCGAGAACGAGATCACCGGCCTGCACGCCGTCCCCTATGACGTCGAGGTCGAAGTCGGAGTGACGAAGGACTTTCCGCTGGGGAGGTGGGTGCACCAGCAACGGAAGGCGCTGCGGGCCGGTGAGCTGGAACCGCGGCGCAAGGAGCTGCTGGACGCGCCGGAGGCCGGGATGGTGTGGGAGCCGGGTGAGGAGGTGTGGGAGGCCAAGCTCGCCGTGCTCCGGTCGTACCGGCGGGCCACAGGGCACCTTGCTCCCCGTCAGGACGCGGTGTGGGACGACCCCGCCGGCGGCCAGCCCGTCCCGGTCGGGCAGCACATGGCCAACCTCCGCAGGCAAGGCGGCCTCAGGAAGGACCCGGAGCGCGCCGCGGTGCGGGCCGGGCAACTGGAGGCGATCGACGAGGACTGGAACTGCCCCTGGCCGCTGGACTGGCAGCGGCACCACCGCGTCCTCGCGGACCTGGTCGATGCCGACGGTGTGCTGCCCGACATCGCGCCCGGCGTGCTGATGGACGGCGACGACATCGGGCGGTGGCTGAAGCGGCAGAAACAGCCGGGCACCTGGAAGCTGCTGTCCGACGAGCAGCAGGAACGGCTGACCACGCTGGGCATCAAGCCCGCCCCGGCGCCGCCTCCCGCCCCGGCGGCCGGGCGTGCGGCGAAGGGGTCGAGCAAGGCGCAGCAGGCGTTCCAGCGGGGCCTGACAGCCCTCGCACAGTGGGTGGAACGGGAAGGCCCCCACCGGCCGGTACCACGCGGCCACGCTGAGAAGATCGCGGTCGACGGCGAGGCCGAGCCGATCGCGGTCCGGCTCGGCGTATGGGTCTCCAACACCCGCGCGAGGCGCGACAAACTCACGGCGGAGCAGCTGAACGCACTGCGGAAGCTGGGCGTGAAGTGGGTGTGACGCCGACCGTCAGTGGGGAGTCCCTACAGCCGACCAGATGCGCGAGCGCCACCGGGTGAGTGAGCGGCCTGCGGCTCTGCTGTTGGTCTTTACGGCACGCGGCGAACGAGACCAGCGGCGAGCCACTGCACAAGAGGGGTGGCGGCCAAGTGGACCGGCATCTGCGCTTGGTTGGTGTGTCTACCCATCCGCCGTTGGAGGGGAAGGAATCAGGGTCGGGCAGGATGAGCACCCATGACGGACTCTGCTGCTCAATTCGGCGAGCGATCACGTGCCGTGCTTTCAGGGCTCGGCCGCGCCCGGCCTGCCTGCATCTGCGACGCGCTCTGAAGGCCGTATCGGCACGGCGTCATCACGCCGGGTAATTGCGCAGCAGAGTCATGACGGGTGGGAAAGACAAGCTGATGAAGATGCTGCGGCGCGCCGGGCTGCACATCGCGGGGGACTGGAAGACCGAGGAGGTAGCGTCGCCCCGGGCCGCGTGGCGCTTGGTCGTCGCGGGAGAAATCAGGCCGACCGTGAGTGTGAGGGCAGACCGAGCGGACCTGGTCGCCGAGCTCAATGCGCAGTGGCACCGGCTCGGGACCGAGAGCGGGATCTTCGGCGGGGATGGTGTCTTCCTGATCGACGTCGCGGGCAACTGGACAGGCTGCGCGCCCAGGCCTTGGACGCGGGTGCAGCTCACGGAGCAGTGGGACCTCGCCGGAGTTTTGGGCGAGCGGCCCGGGCAGCCGGAGTTCGTCACCCTCTCGATGGACGGGGACATCCTGCTGGGGGTGACCACTGAAGAAGACGAGGTATGGCTGATCGGCGTGGACCACCTGCGAGAGCGGCAGGAGACAGCCGCTCGGGCGGCGGCCCAGGAGAGCCCGCGGGAGCGGGCAGCCGCTTGGACATCGCTGTTTCAGGGGCCGGGGTCTTCGGAGCGGGTGCGTGAGATGTGGGCGCACGGGCTGGCACTCAACCCGGCCACCCCCGATGACCTGCGTGCCCGTCTCCTTTGGTGTGTCGCACTTCCCCCTGTGGCGGCGTCTGCCTGCGGTGGTCATCGAGGCGGCCATCGTCCACCCGGAGGGGAAGGTGAGGCAGCTGCTGGCCGAGGCCCAGCCGGGCCTCACAGCGGAGCAGTGGACTCGTCTGATCCTGGGCGAGCGGGGAGCCCGGCCCCGCTGGATCCTCACCCTGCTGGCGGCTGACCAGCACGCCGAGCTCACCGACGCCGCGTACGAGCAGCTCGCCGCGGATCCTTCCGTCCAGGTCCGGAAAGAGACAGCTCGTCTTCGCGGACTGCCCGTACGGATACTGACCGCGCTGGCTGGCGACGAGGATCCCTCTGTACGCGCCTCAGCCTGCCAAAGGGCCTGGCCTCATCTGGACGGCCCGGCCCGGCGCAAGCTTCTGAGCGATCCTTCCGGCAAAGTGCGCATCGAGGCGCTGTTGCGGTACCACCGAGAGCACCCGATGCCCCGTTCGGTGTTCGATACCGAAGGAGTCCGAGAGCGCGCGGTTGAGTCCTGCCGCCTCGAACGCGGCCTCGCCGAACACCTGGCTCACCACGGAGAGCCGGCCCAGCGCAGCTCTCTCGCGGGCAACCCGCACCTGGACCCGGACTTGGTCGGACTTCTTGCCCAGGACCCTGACGAGAACGTCCGCTTCGTGGTGGCCACACGCGCTGACATCACCGAGGAGCAGCGGGCGGGCATCCCCATCGACTTCGACCCGCGCGGGCACTACTACCCGCTCGACTGGGTCATGGCACTGCACGAGGATCCCGGCGCCATGCGCCGCCTGGCCGCCTCCTCCCACCCCCTGATCCGCAGGAGCGTTGCCCGGGCCCGGCACCTCCCTGCGGACGTCGTCGAACGTCTCGCCCGCGACGACGACCGCGTCGTCCAGCTCTTCCTCGCGGAATCCTGCGACGACGCGCCCGCCGACATGCTCCTGCGGGTGTGGCAGTGGTGGACCGGCAGCCTCAGTACCCCCGACCGCCCTCACGGCCACCCCAACTTCCCCCGCCGCGACCTGCTGCGCTACGCCGACGACCCGAACGCCAGAATGCGCCAGCTGGCCTTGGACGACCCGGAGTCCACGCCAGAGCTGGTGGAGAGGTTCAGCCGGGACAGCAACGAGGAAGTACGGCACCGGGCCGCGTCCGACCTACGTCTTTCGCCCGCATCGGCGGTCCGGCTGCTCGACGACCCGCACGAACGTGTCCGCTACGCCGCCGCCCTGCATCCAAGGCTGCCCGCCCGGGTGATAATCCGGTTGCTGCGGGACGCCGACACCGCACAAACCGCGGCCCGACACCCCTCCCTGCCCGTCCCCGTCATGGAACAGATGCTCCAGCGGATCCAGCATCCGGCCCCGGTCACACCAGGACCGTAAGAAGCCGTCATGCCTCCGGGATCGAGAGGGTTGGGCTGCCGTGCGGCCTCGCAGGCGGGCCGGCTGTATCGGATGGCGATGGTTGCTGTCAGTCGTATGCCGATTCCGGTCAGTTGGGTGCCGAAGGGCTGGGATACCTGGGACCAGGACAGCAAGGCCGTGCTGTCCCGTACTCGGCGAGAGGGGCCGCGTGTGCCGGGAAGCCGTGGCGAGCATCAGCAAGACAGCCCGGATGCCGTGTTCCCGCCGGCGGCGGGCCGGGCGGCGGCGATTCCCCGGCTGCTGGACCTCGACGAACGTGGAGAGCTGAGCGCCGCGCATGTGCGTCTGGTGGCGCAGGCGTTGGGGAAGTCGGAGCGGACGGTGTGGCGGTGGCTGGCCGCTGCCCGGGAGGACCACCGCCTCGCCCGGGTGGAGTCGTCCCGTTTCACGGTCACCACGGAGGTCCGGCGGTTGTTGGCGCTGTGGGGCGGTAACGCCTCCCGGGTCCATGCCGAGCTGGTGCAGCGGGCGGCCGAGGATCCGGAAGCGCCCGCGGTGCCGTCGCTCTCCACGTTGCACCGGGCGATCCGCCGCGACCTGACCCGCGGCGAGCGGGCCGGGCTGAAGAGTGGGGAAGCCGCCCGCCGTGCTTACGACGTGTTCGGGCAGCGCCCGCCGACGCACCGCAACGCGGCGTGGGAGGGCGACCACAAGCACGTGCCCGTCGAGGTCGACGTGGAGGGCGAGCTGGCCACACCGTGGGTGACCTGGTTCATCGACTGCGCCACCAAAGCGATCGCCGGGGTGGCGGTCACCGCGCACGCGCCGAGCCGGGACGCGGTGCTGGCCTCGCTGCGGATCGCGATCACCCGCAGCGCCCCGTTCGGGCCGGTGGGCAGGCTGCCCAATCAGATCCGGGTGGACCGCGGCAAGGAGTTCCTGTGCCAGGCGGTCACTGCGGCGATGGGCGCGCTCGCCGTCCCCGTGACCGACCTGCCCGCCTACACGCCGCACTTGAAGGGCACGATCGAGGCGCTGAACGACGCGGTGGAGGAGATGTTCCTCGCCTCACTCCCCGCTACACCGGCCGCCAGAAACTTAACGGCGGCCATCTCGCCGACCCCGACGCCCCGCCCCTGACGTATGAGGCGTTCGTGGGACTGCTGCTGGACTGGGTGACCTGGTGGAACACCCGCCACCAGCCGTCCGTACTGAACGGGAAAACCCCCCTCCAAGCGTGGCAGGCCGACGCGACGCCACTCACGGATGTGTCCGCGGGTCAGCTGGCGACGTTCGCCCTGGAGGACGACGGTCGTACGTACACGATCAGCACGTCCGGTGTGCGGTGGCGCCGCCGCGACTACCTCGCTCCGTGGATGAACGGCCGGACCGGCACCAAAGTCTCGGTCCGGCACCTGCCCCACCACGACGACACCATCGAAGTCTTCGACGCGGCGACCGGACACCATCTCGGGTCGGCGTTCCTGGCCGCCGCGGCAAGCCGGGAGCAGATCCGCTCCGTCCAGGCAGCACGGACCGCGGCCGCCCGCCAGCTCAAGGCCGATCTGAAAGCCGCGGAGAAACTGCGCCGCCGGCGCTTCGAAGCCTCCACCACCGCCGCCCCGCCCCGACCTCTCACCTCTTCGACCTCCGCGCAGGCCGAAGAGGAACTGGACGCGGCCGCGCAGACGGACCGCCGCGCGCTGGCCCGTCCCGATCTCGTTCCGCACGGCCCCGCGCCCGATACCTGGGCCCGCCCCAGGCCCCCGCGCACACCCACTCCCGATGAGGACAAGAGCTGATGATCGCTGAGCTGGACTACGGGCTGCTGCCCGACGAGAGCGAAGACCACTTCCTGGGCCTGGAGCAGGCCCAGTTAGTCGGTACCGACACGCTGCTGACCACCCGGGACAACATCGAGGCCGTCATCGAGGCCAAGGCCATGATGTGCGTCTACGGGCCGGCCGGATCCGGCAAGACGATGTCGGTGAACTCCGCGCTGCGCCACCTCGCCCCGGACATCACCCACCGCCTGGAACTACGGGCCGGACCGACCCCGCGTGACATCCGCCATGGTCTCTTCCAGGCGCTGGGGCTGCCCGGTGAGCCGCCGGCCCGCCCGATCGAGTTCGACACCCTCCTCAAGGAGGCACTCGCGGAGGAGTTCCGGGTCCTGGTCTGCGACGAGGCGCAGTGGATGAAGAAGACCGGGTTCGAGTTCTGGCGCCACCTGTGGGACGACAAACGCACTAACATCGCGGTGATCTTCGCCGGGGGCGACGGCTGCTACAAGGTCCTGCGCCGCGAGCCCATGCTGGCGTCCAGGATCTTCATCTGGCAAGAGTTCACCCGCATGTCCAAGGACGAGGTACGGGCCACGATCCCCGCCTTCCACCCCGTGTGGGCAGACGTGGACACCGCGTTGATCGACGCGATCGACAAGCAGGCCGCCCACGGCAGCTTCCGCAACTGGGCCAACATCACCACTCACGTCCTCGCCGGCATGAAGAAACTCAACCTCGGGCAGGTCGACGAAGACCTCGTGCGCTGGGTCTACAGCAAGATCGGCGGCATGTAGTGACCGCCAGCGGCCTCCCAGCCGTCACTGTCCTCGACTCTGTTGCTCCATTGCGGAGAGGGACGCCGGCCTGTCGGCGGGGCGCAGGGAACGGGTCTCGCGAGGAGGCGGTCCGGCCCCGGCCGGCCCTCTCGGACGCGGTGCGTGACCCTCCCCCGAATAGAGCAACAGAGTCGTCCTCGTCGACAAAGACGACCACCCCGCATGGACGGCCGCCGCACATGCCGCACACGCCCCGCCATCGGACGTCTGACCATCGACCCCAGCCCCGCCAATGGCGCACCCGCCGCCCTCGCGCACGACCTGCTCTACTCCCTGGGCAAACGCCTCCTCAAGGCGGAGAAACCCACGGAACCTGGGCCGACTCCCAACACCCCGCTTGGGACGCCGTCGCCGCCTGGGTCCTCACCCACCACATCGGGCACCTCATCGTCTGCCGCACCGACCGCCTCACCACCGCCCGCCAGAGACAACTACTCACCCTCCGCGAACGCTGCGGCATCCACCTCACCCTCCTCTGGCACCGCCCGGTCAGCCCCACACTGACCACGCTCCTCGACGAGACCCCGCACCACATCATCGGCGCCCTCCCCCACGCACGCGTCGCCCTGGAGCAGACGGAACACCCACTGGCCGACATCCCGAACCCTGAACAGCACCGGCACTCCGACCCCGCACCCTGCCAAGACGACGGGCCATGGACCCCCTCGAGCACCGTTGGACGGCGTAGTGGTGGACCGTCTCGCGCGGACCCCGTGCCAGGGCGCCCCCGCGGGTACCCCTGGCAGCGCCTCACCGTCCCTGCACGGAGACGACTTCACGGCGCGAGACGTCCTCGCCACCCGGCTGACCACAGTGGCCCACCCGCTGCACGCCGCAGCCCTGACCATCCACGCCATCACCGCAGCCGACATCGATCGGCTCGCACTCATCCGCGCCATTGACATCGACGAGAACGCAACCACCGTCAAAGTCCACGACAGCACCACCCACCGCCGATGCCGGCTCTACCCCTGCCCACCTGGACACGCCCCTCATACGCGCCGCCCGCATCCACAGTCAGCTGAAGGACCGCGCCCCGGACAACCCGCTCTTCTCCCTCATCACCGCCCGAGACGGAGAACAACTCACCCTCACCGCAACAGGAATCCGCTACGCGTTCGGCCCCCTGCGGCAAGAGGATGCTGCTCGCCTTCACCAGGCGGCGCTCACCGGAGCACTCCCACGGCCCTGACCAGCAACAATGCGCTCCACGCTGTACCGACCGGCAACCAACTGACCTGCTCAGACGCCAAAAACGTCAGCCCCAGATCGGCATCCATGTCACCACTCGAAACCCGCACAGCAACAAACTGACCTGCAGAATCCCCGTATCTCCCGCACTGACATCACGATGCCGAACCACCACCGACAAAACCCCGCAGATCATCAATGACGCCCTTGCCTCCGGCTCGGGGTAAGCACCACCTCTTCCCCCAGGGGACTTCCACCCCCAAGCAATCGCCTATGCTGGGCGCACCACGCGAGCGGGCCCGGACCGTCGGTCCGGGCCCGCGGGCTGTTCGGGGCGTGGCTGCTACAGCTCGAACTCGAGGTGCTCGATGTCTGTGAAGCGCACCTCCTCCAGGGAGCCGGCGCGGCGGCCGCCGTCCTGGAAGTAGACCTCCTTGAGCGCTTCGGCCGCGATCTTCTGGAGCTGCTGTTCGCTGGCACCGGCCTCCTGGGCGTCGAAGAGGCGGGCGGCGTGCTGCGGGGGCAGGGCCACGGTCAGGTGCCGGATGCGGTCCTGGTCCGTCGACCCGATCGGTGCGGTGTAGCCCATGCGGGCGCGGGTGTCGATGACGATGCCGCCCGTGCTGGCCGCCTTCTGCCGGGCCTTGGCACGGATCTGCGGCTGCCACCGCTTCTTCACCTCGCGCTCCAGACGCGCGGCAAGATCGGGGCGGGGCTTCTTGATCTGGTCCTTCACGTACCGCTCGACGGTGCGCTGGGAGACCCGCAGCATCTGGGCGACCGCCTTCGTGCCCTTGAGCTGCTTGACCAGGTACCGCATCTGCGCACCTGCGCTCTTGGGTGCCGGGCGGGTGAACGCCTTCTGTACCGCGGCCTCCAGGCCGTCCCCGAACAGGCTCATCGTGGCCTACTCCTACTCTCCGTTGTCGACGTCGGTGACGGTGCCGTCCTTGATGTACCGGGCGAGGTTGAGTTCCGGGGCGTTGAACCGCTCGCGGACCTCTTCGCCCCACAGCACACTCTGGGTGCCTTCGTGCTTGACCAGGCCGGGGTTGATGCCGAGCTTGAAACCGCCGGGCAGCGGCTTGTCCTCCCGGTAGGGCAGGAAGTCCAGCGGCGAGGGCCCGTTGGCGGCGTAGACGACGCAGTCGGACAGGATCGCGATGGGGTACTGCCCGGTGAAGGCGGCGTGCTTGACGATCTTGCGGTGCAGGTTCATGCGGGTGCGGGAGATGACCGCCGCCCGGATGTCGGGCCGCCAGGTCGGGCGGGACAGGGCGCGCCACGGCTCGCCCGGCCGCCAGCCCTCGCCGCGGGGCCGCTCGCGGAGCTTGCCCAGGCCGCCCTTGACCGTCGCCTTGATCGCCGTGGTGACGATCGCGAACTCCGGGTCGCGGTCCTTGTAACCGTCCATCGCCGCGAGGAAGTCCTCGGGCGCGAGGTCGGCGTCGACGCCGAGGTCGGCCATCGTAGCGAGGTAGGCGTCGCGCAGTCGCTGGTACCAGCCGTCCAGGTACCGGCCGTTGTCGTACCGGACCCACGCCTCGATCGGCCGCACCTCGTAGCCGAGCTCTTGGGCGTACGCGACGGTGGACGTCGCGTACCAGGCCGGGCCGGTCGGGCGCTCGCCCTTCGGCGTGAACGGCGAGGGCAGCAGTGAACCGTCCAGCTCCACCCACTCCTTGCCGACCTTCACGCGGGACAGGTCGACGTGGGAGAGGTCGACCAGCCACGAGCCGGGCAGCTTCGGGTCGAACGCCGGGGCCTTGACGTGCGTCGCCTCGCCCAGGCCGACGTTCAGACCGTTGGCGCCGGCGGCGAAGGCCATGTTGACGTCGATGCCGACCAGGTAGCGCAGGGTGCACTCCGCGTCGGTCATCGGCCTTGCCCAGTCGTACGCCTCCTCGAACAGCTTCTCCGCCGGGCCGCGGACGTGGAAGCGGGGCAGGTCTTTGAGGACGGGGTGGCCGTCGGGGACCTCGCACGGCGGCCAGTTCATCGGGTCGATGGCGTCCTTGCCCAGCGAGCCGGGGTTGTGCTCGCCGGTGCGCTTGCCGTCGGCGTCCGGCTCAGAGGCGCGCGTCGGCGGGTGCAGCGCGGTCATCAGCTCCAGGCCAGTCACGGCGGTCGAACCGCGCGGCGTCATCACCCGTGAGGCGTACACGCCCAGCGCGCGGGCGAGTTCCGCCGGCGGAAGCTGCCCAGCCTCACCCCAGTGCCGCGTGTCCAGCGCGTTCCATGACGGGATACACAGCTGCACACACTGGCGCTCCGAACCGGTGGCGGGGCGGTAGATCCGCGCCCACGGCCCGAAGCCGCGCTTGGTCAGCTTCCACTCCGCCCGGGTCAGCTGCTTGATGACCTTGTGGCCCTCCGGGACCCGCCCGGCGTGCTTCTCCTCCTCCGCGAGTGTGACGGGCAGGCCGTAGCGTTCCAGGGCGGCCTCGGTGAGCACGATCAGCGGGTCGGCGTCCTTGCCCGGCCCTGACAGCTTCGGCTGACCGAGCTTCGCTTCCTTGAGTGTCCAGTCCACCAGGGACGGAAGGGACTTGGCGGGTACGTCCAGGACCAGGCCGCCGGTGCAGTACGCCAGCACCTTGCCGTCCTCGACATCGACCACCGCTAGCGGGCCGTTCTCGAACCGCGGGTCGGTACCGTCCGCCGGAGTGCCGGCCGGGGCCGCCTTCTTCGCACCCGGGCGGTGCGACGTCGATGTCGGCCTGGTGGTGCGTGCCGCACGCGGCGCGGCCGCGGGAGCAGCGGTGACGGGAGTAGGAGCGGGGGGCTGGGTGTTCTCGGTTGGGGTCATGTCCGCAGCCTCGGACGGCTGCCCTATGGCCAGAGTCCGCGCTTCCGCCGGGGCGGGCGCGCCGGTGAACGTGGCCGGCGCCGCGGCGTCCTGCACGGGCGCGTCGGCCGGGGCGGGGTAGAGCTCCGCGAGCTTGTCCAGCAGCCGGGCGTAGGCGTCGCGCTCCGGCGGGCGGGGCTCGGTCTTGCCGGACTCCCAGCCGGACACCGTGGCCCGGCGCACCTTCAGTGCGATGGCCACTTCGTCGATCGTCAGACCGTGCGCGGCGCGCAGCCGCTTGCGTTCCGTCGGCGGCGGCAGCACGGCGCGGGACGCGACCAGCGCGTCGACCGCGTCGAACAACTCGGACATTGAACACCTCCTGACCAACACCCTACCTCATTAAACGTACGATCCGCGCACTCTTCACGTGCATGTAGCGTACGAATTGCGTTCGGAGGTGGTAGGGGTGGTTCCGGTCAGGGAAGGGCTGGAAACCATCGCGTCACGCCAGGTCCTCATGGGGAGGTATGGGCGGTCGCATGCTCGGAGTAATCAGGGGGTCACGTGGGGTGGAAAGACGCGTTCGGCGACGCCATGCGGGAACTGGAGGCGATACGACACCAACTCGCACGTCTGGATCGCCTCGATGACCCGACGGTCGGGCTGACCGCATTGCACGGTGACGTCACGCAGAGCCGCCTGAAAATCCTGGAACAGCTCCAGGCAGGCGTCACCGGACTGCGGGAGGAGAACCGGGAGGTCCGCCGCCGTCAGGACCGAATGATCAGCGACCTGAATGAGACGCGAGGCGAGCTCCGGCAGCTCTTGGACCTTGTCGACGTTCTGCGTTCCTTCGTGCCGCCTGAAGGGGCAGGCGGCACGTCCGGCGAAGGCACACAGGCACGTTCCGAGGGGACTGCGCAGCCGCCCGAACCCGAGGTCGGCTACGTCTCGTCCGCCGGAGCCGAAGGTCATCCGTCCGTCTCAACCGACACCGACTCCCAGGGGGGAACCATGGAGAACACTGGGCACCGGCCGCAGCCCGAGTCCGGCGAGGACCAGGACCTCGTGCTGAAGCGCGCCATCGAGGCCGCCTACCAGGGCACCGGCACCCCTGCCGGCCAGTCCTCTGCTGCCACGCCGCAGGCCTCCGCCGGCGCGGTGGATCCGCAGGTCGCCCACGGCGTCCTGCTGTTGAAGGCCGCCGGTGTGGCCTCCGCCGAACTGATCGCGCACCGCGACACCTGGGAGTGGCTCGCCGCCCTGGCCGTCGACCACAGCCACTTCCGCACCCCGCCCTCGGTCGAGGACATCAAGGAGGGCCGCGTCCAGACCGTCCTGTCCGGACGCTCCCTCATCGCCCTGCTCATCGAGCTGTGGAACACCCGTTCCACCGCCACCCCGCTGCAGGCCGACTACGCACTCGCCATGACTACCTACGACCGCATCGCGGTCGAACTCACCGACCTCACCGGACAAGGCGAGACCATCCGCATCATCTTGGATGACGGTCTCCCCCAGGACTCCGGCGACTGACCGGCATCTCACCGAGAAGCAGAAGACGGCCGCCCGGAACGATCCGGGCGGCCGTCCTGATTCGCAAGCTTCAAAGCACGAGGGCCGCACGATCAAACCGTGCGGCCCTCGACTGACGTCTGAACCCTGGGGGTATGGCCTGATCGTCCCGTGCCTTCGGCCGCCGCGCGTCGCGGTGGCCATCTTCAACGACGCCCCGACCAGGGCCGCGTCATGGTGGGCGCCCATGGCGTAGCCGAGGCAACGGCGAGAGAACGCGTCCAGGACCGTGGCCAGATAGATCTTGCCCTCACCGGTCTCGATCTCCGTCATGTCCCCGTACCGGAGCACGTCCGGGGCCACCGCGTCGAAACGGCGATTCACCAGGTCAGGGGCGGCCTTCCGCTTGCCCTGCCGGGTCAGCGACCGCCGCCTGGGCGGCTTGCGGCCCTGCAGACCGAGCTCGGCCATGATCTCCGCGACCGTGTTCACCGACACCTGCCAGCCCTCCGCTCACAGGTCAAGTGGTCCTCGGTGAGCCGTAGGTGCCGCCGGACCCGGTGAAGAAGTGGATGATCCGCTCCTCCGGCCTCGCCCTCCTGGCCTCGCGTTTCGTCGGCTCGTCGGGGCGCCGGCGCCATGTGTGGAACCACGCCTCGCTCACCCCGGCCACCCGGCAGGACACCCGGTGCGGGACGCCGTGCTCGACCCTCTGGCTACTGGTGAAGGCGACCACCGCCTCCGGAGCGTTCTCGGTGACTTCACCCAGAGGGCCCTGCATCGCTTGAAGACATCACGCTCCATCTCCAGCTCCCGGATCCGCTTGTTCTTCTCCCCGATCTCCCGGCGCAGCCGCTCCAGCTCGGCCCGCTCGGCCTCCCGCACCCGACCGCCACCGCCACTGGCGGCTGTCGGGTGCACGGGCCGGTCCGAGGACGTCGTCCCGTTGCGCCGCCACCGCGACACCCAGCTGTGCAGCGTGCCCGGGTTGATGCCGACCTCCCCGGCCGGCCTCCCGGTCTCGACACGATGCGCACCGCACCTTCACGGAACTCGGCGTCGTACGGCGGCTTCTTCTTGGACCCCATGAATCCCAACTTCCCCTGCCATCACGGGCTCCACGCTACGAGGGGGTGCGCCACGAGGCGCCGTGTGATCGAGCGGAGGTGAAAGGACTCCGCCGTCTGCTCGTCGTAGCGGGCAGATGAAGCTGACGACAGCCTGACCTGGAGGAACGCCAGGAAGGGCGGCAAGCAGTCGTGACGAAGTCGGGCCGGTTCAGCATCGCCGGATGGGCCGGGCCCGGTGAGCGAGACGGGAAGGTGTACGCGAGGAACCGGTGTTGTTACGCCTCTAGATAGCGTGCCAGCTCACTCAATCCGGTGAATATGGGCTGGTTGGCGGCGCGTATCCGGCAGTCTCCCGTCCTGCCAGGACGGTGACTGTCGGTGAACTCCCGGGCAGGTTTCCCCTGCTGGGCCCGGGAGGCCACGGTGAAGGTCTACGGCGTAACCGTGGCGATGCCGCAGGGGCATAGCCGGACACCTAACCCATCGATCGATCAGCGGTGAACGTGGGAACCGTCCGCGATCCGCTCCCGACCCGAGTCGCCTCCAGCAGCACGGAACGGGATAGGCGCGTTGCCCGCCGAAGGACGTGGACGGGGCGGAGCCGCCGTAGTACTCCGAGGCCGGGAAAGCCGGCCGCACGGGGAAGGGCGGCAGCGTGACAGACAAGGAGAGGACTGCAATGTCCGAAGATGCCCTGGTGAACACCGGGGCCGGGATGGCCGCCGCTTGGCGGCCGGGTGTCCCGGTACGGAAGATGCAGCTCAAGTTGCACCAGTGGGCGCGGGCAGATGTCTCGCGCCGATTCGATGATCTGTACAACCTGGTCTACGATCCGGGGTTCCTGATCGATGCCTGGCACAGGGTCGCGGGCAACACCGGGGCGAAGACGGCTGGGATCGACGGGCTGACCGTGGCCGCGATCGAATCCGGGCCGGGAGTACAGCCGTTCCTGATGGACATCAGGGACGAGCTCAAGGCGCGGACCTACCGGCCCGCGCCGGTGCGGCGCACCCAGATCCCCAAGTCCAACGGGAAGATGCGTGATCTTGGCATTCCGACCGTGAAGGACCGGGTCGTGCAAGCCGCACCGAAGGCGGTCCTGGAGCCCATCTTCGAGGCCGACTTCCTGCCGGTCTCCTACGGGTTCCGGCCGGGCCGCCGAGCCCATGACGCCATCGCGGAGATTGTGTATCTGGCCCGCCGGGGCTACTCCGTAGTCCTGGAAGCCGACATCGAGGCGTGTTTCGACAACATCGATCACGTCGCCCTGATGGACCGGCTACGGGCCAGGATCTCTGACAAGCGCGTCCTGGCGCTGGTGAAGGCGTTCTTGAAGGCCGGGGTCATGCACCACGGCATCGCCAAGGACACCCCCACCGGCACTCCCCAGGGCGGGATCCTCTCCCCGCTGCCGGCCAACATCGCTCTGACGGCACTGGACAAGCACTTCCACGTCCAGTGGCACACCCGGATGGGCACCAGCTGGCAGCGCGAGAAGCGACGCAAGACTGGAACGGGAAACTGGAGATTGGTCCGCTACGCGGACGACTTCGTCGTCCTCGTTAGCGGCCCGGCCCACCGGGCCGAGGCCCTGCGCGAGCAGGTCGCCGAGGTCCTGGCCCCGATCGGACTGCGGCTTTCACCGGAGAAGACCCGTGTGGTCCACATCGATGACGGCTTCGACTTTCTCGGCCACCACATCCGCCGCCAGCGGAAACGCGGCACGAACAAGCTCGTCGTCTATACCCGGCCCTCGAAGAAGGCCATCAAGGCCGTCAAGGACCGAGTCTCGGAACGGACCTACAGACACACCCAGAATCAGAGTCTGGCCACCCTCCTGGAGGGCCTGAACCGGACGATGACCGGGTGGGCGACCTACTTCCGACACGGCACGGCGAAGCGGACATTCAACGCGGTCGACCACCACGCGTGGCACCGCGTCGCGATCTGGCTCCGCCGCAAACACGGCATCCCCAGCAGCCAGTTGAAGGGATTCTGTGACCAGGGATGGAGGTTCGCCGACAGCGGCACCGTGTTCCTCGGCGCATCCAGCGTCATGATCGAACGCTACCGCTACCGCGGAGCTCGGATCCCGACTCCGTGGACCATCGAACCGGCAGCCAACAACGGCTGACCGCTGGGCAAGCCACGTGGAGAGCCGGATGCGTGGCCAACACGCACGTCCGGTTCGGGTCGGCGGCCCAGAGAAACGGAACGGCAGCAATGCCGCCACCGCGCTCTGGGCCGACCGCACAAGGTCACTTCCCTCCCTGGCGGACCGTGCACTCGATCTTCACCCGCTGGTTCCAGGACGGCGACGTCGATGCGGTCCACAACGACCTACGCGACCTGGTGCGACAGGCAGAGGGGCGGGAGACGGACCCCACAGCGGCGATCATCGACTCCCAGTCCGTGCGGGCGGCGGAAACCGTCGGCGCCGACAGCCGTGCATACGACGCGGGGAAGAAAGTGGCAGGCCGGAAGCGTCACGTGATCACAGACTGCCTCGGCCTGCTCCTGGTCGTCATCGTCACCACCGCGAGCGTGCAGGACCACGACGGCGCCAAGCCCGCACTGACCCACCTACGCGAACTCTTCGAGACGATCCCCCTGGTATGGGCCGACGGCGGCTACGCCGACAAGCTCGTGACCCGGGCCAGGACGAAGCTCCGCCTCACCCTGGAGATCGTCGGGCACAGTGAGCCTTTCCCAGTAACAGATCATGGAGGTCTTCTCGGCAACGTGACGGTTGCGGTGCGTGATGATGCCGGGTGGTGGGACGGTGACTCGATGCCGGACATGAGTGGAGCCTCTGGTAGGAACGGGTCTGCGAAGATCACGTTCCGCACAACCAGAGGCTCCACGTGGCGTCCAGTATCACCTACACCGCCGTGCTCGATGTCCGCAGGGCGACCGCCGAGCACCTTGCGAGGCTGCTGCGCGGGCACCGCGAACAGCTCGGGACCCGCAGGGGCACCCGCGCGCTGGGCGTCTTCCGGCAGGCGGTGCTCGTGCTGCGCCGGTTCGTCGACGGCACCCGGCCGGCCCAACTTGCGCGGGACAACGGCATCTCGGTGCCGACCGCCTACCGCTACCTGCACGAGGGACTGACCGTCCCGGCCGACCACGCACCCGATCTGTCCACCGTGCTGGAGAGGGCTGCGGCGGCCGGGTACACCCACCTCAACCTGGACGGCACGGTCATCCGCACCGACCGCGTGGCCGCCGCCGGCCCCAGCAAGGCCGACCTGTGGTGGTCCGGCAAACACAACATCACGGCGGGAACGTGCAGGTCATCGCCGCCCCGGACGGCTGGCCCATCTGGGTCTCCCCGGTCCGTCCGGGCCATGAGCACGACACCACCTGCGCACGGGCCCACGGTCTGGTCGATGCCCTGGACCAGTTCGCCGCCACTCTGGGTATCCCCACTTTGACCGACCTCGGGACTCTGCTGCTCAATTCGAGGGATGGTCACGCACCGCATCCGAGAGGGGCCGGACCGCCTCCTCGCGAGGCCCGTTCCACGCGCCCCGTCGACGGGCCGGCGTCACTCTCCGCAATTGAGCAACAGAGTCCCTCGGCTATGAGAACGCCGCCGATGGCCTCCGCCATCCCGCCAGGAAGCCCAAGGCAAGCGAACTCACAGAAACACAAAGGACTTTCAACGCCGTCATCCGCGGCATCCACGGTGTCGCCGAGCGCGCCAACGCCCTGCTGAAGGTCACCTTCAAGGCGCTGCGCAGGGTCAGTCTCGACCCCGCTGCCATCACCAGGATCGCCCGGGCCGCCCTCGTCCTGCTCCAGTTCGAACACGGCCGTACCACCTGAACGAAGATCACAAAACGTCACGAACGGTTACCGAGAAGGATTCACTGACACCAAACCGGCACATCGCAGTCCGCACAGACGTCGGCACTACAGCTGCCATGACGGACACCTGACCGGTTGAGAAACCGGTAGTTGTCCTCAGCCAAGGAAAGCCAAGCACAGCGATGCCAGCAGCCTGACGAGTTGGCGCACGTGTGAATCAGCACCCACTCAGACCTCAGCCATGTCTGGTAACTGCCCGACGACCCTAGGTATTGCCGACCTTCGGATGGAAGGGTGCTCAAGTGGCACCCCGAGGAACGGAGCGCTTGCGCGAGTACCGCAGGGCTTCCCCTACGGCGGGTTCCTTTGTACTGCTCCTTCCGTCGTATAGAGAACACGCAGCCTCCGCGAGGCTCTGACCTGCAGAAACTCCTGAACCATCGGTACCTTGAGATGCCTATATCGGCACTCTAGGATGCCGATACATGTCGTCAATGGTCATGTCGTCAATGGTCATCTATGGAACCTCAGAGTTCCCTCGACGCCCACAGCCGACATGGCGCGGCGCATCACCGGAGGAACCTCAGGGTTCCTCCGGTGACCGTCGGCGACATGTCGGCATGGGTATGTGAAGGAAACACCAGGTTCCCTCGGTTACCCCAGACGACATGTCGCCAGTGGTAACGTTGGTGGCGTCCAGAGACAAGCTCAGGTCAGGGGTCGCAAGTGCCAAATCGGGAGCGCAGTGGACGCAGCCGTGCGCTGGTCAACACCGCGACTGGTGAGGTCCACGAGCTGCTGGAACGGGAAGACGAGGCCGCCCGACGTAGGTCCTACACCTTCGGCGGCCGGCACGGCCAGTTCAGCTTTGAGCGGGTCCTCGCCATGCTCGCGGCCGATTCAGGGATCACCGGTAACGAGTTCCGGTTGTTCTTCTACTGCGGGATCATGACGTACAACGGCAAGGGCGGCGCCACAGCAGTGGAGGCCGCCGAATACCTCGGGCTAACCCCGCAAGCCACGAGGAGGATGGCGAAGAAGCTGGCCGAGCACAAGATGCTCCTGGTAGCTGATGTGATCGGTCGAACCATCAAGTACCGGGTGACTCCGCACATCGTCTCCAGTCTCCCCGGACGGGAACAGTCCGAAGAAGCAGCCGCCTACCACCTGCCGACACTGCCGGGTCGTCCGGCGCAGCGACGAAGGGCCTGACCATGGTACGCAACAGCCCATACCCAGAGCTCGAAGCCCTGCAGGTGCGCATAAGCGATCTGTCACATCTCAAGCAGAACGTGTTGATGACCTACGCAATCCTGGGCGGTTTGGACAACAGCGTCGAGCGCACCGCGGCCGAGCTTGCTGAGCTGATCGGTGTACCCGCACCCCACTTCTCCCGGGCACGCCGCGAACTGGAAGCAGCCGGCTACCTGGAGTGCACGCACACCATGGGCCAGGTAAAGTTCTTCCGCCTCGGCGAAGCAGCCACCGCGCGCCAAGTCGTAGTCCCACTGCTGAAACGGCCGACCGGCTGAGCGAACCACACCAAGCGGGAGAGGCACGAGAGGCACAGGATCCTCTCGTGCCTCTCCTGTCGCCCGACCCACGCCGTTTCGCAGGGCTCTGCGAAGAAGTGCACGGCCGGCGAGAAGGACAGTGGTCACGCAAGGGTGGCGGATGATGTCGAGCGCAGTAGCCCGGTCATGTCGGTGCAGACTCAGCCTCGGATCCTCGGGCCTTCGTCCTGCCTCCCGAGCCAGGGCGGAGGCCCGCTCGCCGCGTGCGCTGTCCGCGCGGCACCGGGAGTGCCACCGCGGCTGTCCGTGTTGGGATGCGCGTGGTTGTGGAGGGGGCAGCGTCCCCGGGCCTCACCTGTTGCCTGCAAGGACGACCGTTCGGCTGAAGCCCCGCAGAGCCTTTCGCCGCGCAGGCGACCTCCCTTCACCACCGCACCTCTTCTGACCAGCTCCGTCGCACGCTCGCTGGACGGGGCTGATGTCTCTCCCGCTCCGTGTGACCGTGGCTGACCCGGGTACGTTGCCCGGTCATGGACGGCTACGAGCACATCGACATCGACCTGGACGAGATTCTCTCCGCGCGGACGGAGACGGCGGAGCGCCTGGCGCTGCTGACGTTGGAGGAGGCTTACGACGTGTTGCGCCTCCTGGTGACCGTTCCGCAGGAGGGTGGGCCGTTGTCGAGGGATGCGGACCGGTTGGCAAAGGCCATCGCTGTCCGTATCCCATCGGAGAACTGACCCCCGGGGCGGCTTGGGAACCCGCTTTGGCGCCCGAGATGATGCAGGACGAAGAACTCGCTGTTCACGCCGTACATTCGGTTGCGCGCCGCGTCGTCAAACCCTCTTCCGTCCTCTTGAACTTGGTAGCGATGTCAGTAAAGGCGGAGATCATCGGGTCCGGGGCCGGATGCCCTCCGCGACCGGGCCTGCCCAGCGCCCGGCCGGTGGCCGCGCGCGAGCAACGAGGGGCCACAGCTGATGGGAGCGATCGCCGCGTACGTCGCGAAGTCCGGGCACAACCCCCTGGCTGTCGAAGCAGCCGTCAAGCACGCGGTGCGCCACCCGGACCCGCCGCAGACCAGCTGACGGTGTGCTCCGACGTGTGCGCCGCGATCCCTGTGAAAGACGTGCCCGGTGCGCATGTGGTCGGCGACCGACCAGCCGACCACCCGGCGGCTGTACTCGGTCCGCTCGCAGCTGATCACCACGGTCACCGTGTCGTCGGCCACCTGGACTTCATCCTCGGTGAAGCTCTCGTCAGCGTCCGGTCGCCGATGATTCCCGCTGGTCTTCCAGCCCCTTGTTGCTCTGTGGGCGCCGGGTGAGCACGAGCGGGCCGGTCTCGGTGATGGCAACCGTATGCTCGGAATGAGCAGTGCGTGAGCCGTCGGCCGAGCGGATCGTCCAGCCGTCCGGGTCAAAGACGATCTTGTTGGTGCTGGCGGCGAACCAGGGCTCGATCGCGATCGTCAGGCCGGGACGCAGCTTCCAACCGCGTCCAGGGCGACCGTCGTTGGGGATGTGCAGGTCCTCGTGCATCGTCCGGCCGATACCGTGACCGCCGAACTCCAGGTTGACCGGGTAGCCGTACTCGGCAGCGACCGCGCCGATGGCCGCCGAGATGTCCCCGAGCCTGTTGCCCGGGTGGGCGACCTTGATCGCGGCTTCCAGGGCGACCTCGGTGGCCTCGATCAGCCGCAGGTCCTCCTCGGCCGGGGTGCCGACGATGACGGAGCAGGCCGAGTCCGCGGCCCAGCCATCGATGCCCACCGCCATATCCATGGTCAGCAGGTCCCCGTCGCGCAGCTTGTAACTGTGCGGCAATCCGTGCAGCACAGCATCATTGACCGAGAGGCACACCACGTTACGGAACGGGCCCTTGCCGAACGAGGGCTCGTAGTCCCAGTAGCAGGACTCCGCGCCGCGCTCCTTGATCCGGCGGCGAGCGTGATGCTCCAGGTCCAGCAGGTTGACCCCCACTGCGGCGAGGTCAGCGAGCTCAGCCAGCACCTGGCCGACGAACTGTCCAGTGACGTGCATACGCTCGATGTCTTTGGGAGATTTGTGCTCGATCACTGCGATCCTCGATTCCCCAGGGCGACCGACAGGTATATTTATACCAGAGGGTGGAGTGGTTGCCGCCGGACACCTGCGGCTCTACCATGTGCGCATGGTTCGCCATCCGCTCGCCCCCGAACAGATCGAGGCGGGCCGACGCCTCGGGGCCGCGTTGCGCTCCGCCCGGGCCGGACGCAACCCCGTCGAAGTGGCCTTGGCGGCAGAGATCTCGCCGGAGACCCTCCGCAAGATCGAGACCGGCCGGCTGCCGACGCCCGCGTTCGGCACCATCGTCCGGCTCAGCGAGGTACTTGGCGTACCACTGGCCGAACTCGCCATCGTCTGGCGCACCGATCCTGCCTTGAGCAAGGCCTCCTAGCACCAGCCCTTCGCGGTGCGGCACCGTCGTCGACGCGCCGCACTCGCCATGGGCGCAAGACGGGCGTACACCTCACGGAAGCATGAGGATCACTGGATCGTCCTCGGCGGTGGCGGCGGAGTACTCCGCGTGCGCGGCCGCCATCGATGGTGCGCAGCATCCAACCGTCCGGGACGTGCAGGTTTTCGTCGTAGCCGTCGGTGATGGACATGAGCTTGAGCGCGAGCACCAGCCCGGGGCGGTAACAGCACGCCGGTGCAGGCCTTCCCTCGTGGTATCCGCAGGGCGTTGCACCGCTTCAGGGCCGGTGGCATGGCTGTGATGGCGGACGTGCCCCGCAACGGACGGCCACCGAAGGCGGAGCGCGCGGACCTGGACGCGCTGGAGCACATGCTGGACGAGAGCGTGGAGGTTGGTGCCCCGTCCTGGACGCTGCCCCCGCCGGCAGCATGGCTCGCCCCAGAACGTGGCGTGAGTGTCCACCCGGCACGGCTTTCCGTCCTGCTCAAACGGGACGGGTCCGGATACAAACGCACCCGCACCAGCGTGCGGCAAAGGCCGACGAAGCCCTCCAGCAGACCGCCCGGGGTCAGATGGAGGTCCTGCGGCTGTACGGCTGAGGACCGAAGCCGACGAACTGGACCTGTGCTACCCAGACGAGGCCGGGTTCGCACCGACACTGCCCACCGGATACGCCCGGGCCCGTCGCAGAGCCCGAGCCGTCGTCTTGCAGGAAGGCACATCCGGGCGTCGCATCAACGCAGTCGGGGCCTTCGCACCGGCGGTCAACCCTGTCTGATCTTCCGCACCACCACCGGCAAAGTCACCTCCGACCTGCTCCTGGACTTCATATACACGCAGGTCGCGGATCACCGGTGTTCCCGGCACCGCGGCCATTGCACCCAGACTCCCCCAGGCACCGGCCGTGCACGATCGTGCTGGACAACACGTCGCCCCACGTCAGCCGGCGCATGAAGGAAGCCCGCTCTACTCGAGAGCCTCGGCATTACCCTCTTCCACCTGCCGCCCCACAGCCCCGAACCGAACAAGATCGAGTGGGTGGTGGGCGTGGTCGTGGTTGTGGTGGTGCTGTTCGTGGTCCTGGTGCTCGTCTGGGGGAGTGGGTGCAGCGCGCAGTATCTGCGCGGGCCGGGCGGGGCACGGCTGCTGCGTGGCTCGCAGGATCGCAGTGTGCTGGCGCAGCCGAAATGCGGCTCTCACCGCCTACGGGTCGGTACATCCTCGGCCCTGGGGGCCTCCGGTGCACCGACGGGGCCCGCAGGTGCTCGGGCGACCGAGACTTGTTGGGAGGGCTAACGAGCTGCGTGGCTGAGGTCCGCACGGGCTGATGGAGGCATACGTGGCGGGTGATTCGTCGACTGAGGCCGCATCGTGGCGTGCTTTCGTCGGCTGGGAACGGGGGAGGGAGCGCGGCTTTTTGTCGACCGGAGTGAGGGGGCGACGGATGTCAACGCTTGGTGGGGAGGTGCTGAGGGACGCCTCGCGCGACTCCCTTTGGGAGCACGGTGTGTGGGTGGGGCCGTCGCAGGTCACAACCTGTCCTGCTGTATAAGAGGGCGCAGCGGAGAAAAGTACCCTGACCTGCAAGAACACCCTTCTGCATCAAGTCCTGACGATCTGGCAGCCGGTTCTGAGCATCGTGCACCCGGTTCCTGAGGGCAGGTCAGGCAGCTCTGGCAACCGTTGTGCCCATGTTTCGAGAACCGTGACTACGTCTGCAGGATCTGACCAGATTGACGTCAGGTACATCAGCATGCGTCTCTTCTCCGTAGGGCGGCTCCAGCCGCGGATCGATGTCTGGTGGAGCGACACGCCCTGGAAGCGGAGTTCATGAACTCAACGCTCATGTACGTTAGGTTCATCTGGTGGGCCCTGAGGGTCGCCGCTCATTGACGCTGAGACAATGCCCGACTTTGGAGGGCCTCTTGGGAGCAGTACGCAGACTGGTCGATGCCGATACCGGCGAGGCCCTCCCATACGCGCCCTACGCCTTCTCGGGTGAGCACATCCAGGTGGACAAGGTCAGAGTCGAAGCGATCACCGAGAGCAAGGAATTCACCCCGAGCCAGAAGTACATGGTGCTGTGGTGGATCGGTGTTTCCCCCCAGGGCATGGCGCCACTGAGGGCGACCGGCGCGGACATCGCCAAGAAGGTCGGGATGACCGCCGACGCCGTCGGCAAGATCAATCGGAAGCTGCTCAAGCGGCGGATCCTGATTGAGCGGGGGCGCATCGGCAACTACAGGCTCTACCGAGTCAGTCCTTACATTGCCTTCCACGGGACCGGTATTGAGCAACGGGAAGCGATCAGGACGTGCAACCCGCCGGACATCCCCGGCTTCGACAACACGACCCCTTCACCGTGGGAGGCCCAGTGAACAACGACGACAAGCGCAAGCTTCTGGACGTCCTCCACCGCACAGCAGGCATGACCGCCAACCAGCGCCTGGTCATCATGCTCTACGCGATGCACCCCACCGACCGCGCCGGTGCCGTCGTGGAGACCGGAGCCAAGCTCGCCGAGCTCGTCGGCATGTCCCCGACCGTGTTCTCCCGCACCCGGCGCCAGGTCGTAGAGGCCGGATGGCTCGAGGAATCCGAGCGGCTCGCTCACATCAGTTACTACCGGCTCAGTGCGAAGTGCACCGGCGAGGACGTCGTCGTCCCCCTGCGCCGCGCGACCTGAACGGCTCCGAGAAGCAGAACTCATGTACGTGAGGTCAATGAGCACCGACCTCAGGGCCGGTGCTCATTGACCTCACGTACATGACGGTCCGGCGCCTCCGGGCATGGACGGGCGAGCAGGCGCCCCCGGCCGGCGTCAGGTGCTGAGCAGGCAGGGACGGCCTTCCGCGTACTTGAGGCGGGTCGCCGGGGTGGCGGGGCCGGCGGCGACCCGGCCACGGCCGGAATCTCCGCTCTTGCTTCACCCGCGGCAGACCCAGACACCGAACGGGAGTAACCGCAGGCTGCACATCGACATGTGAGAGCGAAGCGGTCTATTCGAATATTTCTTCTCATAAGCGACGGGTGGAAAGGGGGTGCGGGCGGCCGATCTCCAAGTCGCCGGCATGGCGGGACCCTTGAGCCTCTGGCGGGTCGGCAGAAGGGCGCACAGGCGATTCTCGTCCCCGGGGTGGACGTGAGTGCTCCGTAAGTGTGCCGAGTCGGTGTACATGTGCTCGACACTGGCGGAGTCCGGAGGCACGTACTCGGCGTCGCGTTCTTTGAGCAGACCCGTGACTCTGCTGCTCAATTCGGCGAGCGATCACGTGCCATGCTTTCAGGGCTCGGCCGCGCCCGGCCTGCCTGCATCTGCGACGCGCTCTGAAGGCCGTATCGGCACGGCGTCATCACGCCGGGTAATTGCGCAGCAGAGTCGCAGACCCGTGACTCTGCTGCTCAATTTGAGGGAGGGTCACGCACCGCATCCGAGAGGGGCCGGCCGGGGCCGGACCGCCTCCCCCGCGAGGCCCGTTCCCTGCGCCCCGTCGACAGGCCGGCGTCACTCTCCGCAATGGAGCAACAGAGTCGACCTGGACTCTGCTGCTCCATTGCGGAGAGCGATCACGTGCCGTGCTTTCAGGGCTCGGCCGCGCCCGGCCTGCCTGCATCTGCGACGCGCTCTGAAGGCCGTATCGGCACGGCGTCATCACGCCGGGTAATTGCGCAGCAGAGTCACCCGTCGCGCGGGGCCGCTATGCCAGAGTGCCTCGGGGAGCCGTCGCAGTTGCCGAACGAACCATGGGGGTGCGGCGTGGGGCACGCAGGCTGCTGTCGTTTTCAGACGCATTGTCGCTACTGGGCAGTGACCTGCCTGTCCTCGCAGCGCTGGATCGGGCACTCGGTGAGGCGCTGAACTTCGCAACAGGCGCGGTCGGCGACGGCCTTGTGCAGATTGCCGACGCCAGAGGCAGCGTGCCGATGCTCGGCCGAGCCGCCGTGTGGGGTCAGACTTCCGCCCTGTCCCTCCTGGCGCGGCGTACATGGACCGAGCAGGGCAGGGAACGGAGACCACCCTGCGGGCTGGCGCCCTGACACCGCCGGACCCGGTGGACATGAACTGGCTGTACCGCTATTCCCAGGGCAACGACGGACCGGACTGGTCCCGTACGTACTGGGACGACCTCCGGCATAAACTGGACGTGCCGGGCGGCACGAACGACGCCGTCGTACGGCATGCCATGGACCCGGTCTTCACATGGCTTGGGCCGGCCGTCACCACGTTCCTCACCTCACCCGGTGGGCAAACCGCCTCCCTGGCGCACGATCTGCTGGAACTGCTGCTCAGCACAGCTGCCCGTCCAGTGAAGAGGAAGCCGTGCGCGCTCGGGTGCTGAGGGGTCTTGAGATCGTTCCGCCCGAGGTGCAAGTGCGGATACGGCGACTATTCGCCGAGCATCCGAGCCCGTCCGCGGGGTACGGCTCTTCGAGCGTCTCATGAAGGGCGGTTGAGCGTGATCCTGGCCGTGCATCCCCGTATGAGGCCGTCTGCTTGGCCCAGCCACCTCGACGCGTCGGGCCTTGCGAATGACGGATTCTCCAGTTACTGAAGCTGCAGGGCCGCCTTCGCCGCTGCGGGCCAACCGGTCGATGCTCCTTGGCCACCACTTCGGACAGTCCGCCTTGGCAGCCAGTGTTGGCGGACCAAGTACTTGCCTGCTGAGCTTCGAGAACGCTGTGCGGAGCAGCCTCGCAGCCGACGCAGGGACGACATCGCCGGGAGGTTGACGGACCGGACTGCGACGTGATGCCCATTCGGCTTGCCGGCCTCCTCTGGATGCCGACCGGCTCCTCGTTGCCGGGCGGGGGTTGGCCTTCTCGCCCTCACGAATGCTCTTGGTGTGCCGTAGCGGTGATTACGGCGTAATCACCGCGGATGGCTGGCCTGGTGTCCCCTGGTGATTACGGCGTAATCACCAGGGGACACCAGAGTGTTCCGACTTGGTCTAGCTAACGTGTCAAAGCTGCCATGGATCATGAACGTTAGTATGGTGTCTTCTATGAGTTCGCCAGTCACCTCCAGCGACCGCGAGAAGGTCGTCTCCAAACTGCCGGGATGGCTCCGGCAGAACCTCAAAATCAGAGCCGCTCAGCACGGCATCGAGATCCAGTCCGCCGTCGAACGGGGCATCAGCGACTGGTGCGACCTGGCTTCCACCACCGCGAACATCGACACCGCCGGTGCCGACTCCTTCTCAACCTTCCTGCCACCCGGCCAGTGGGAAGAGTTTCGGCAGACCGCCGTCGACCGGCGCGTCTCACTCATCCAGGGCCTCGCCCAGTCCGTCCAGCTCTGGCTCGACACCAACCCGGCACCGGACATCCAGCGGCCGGCGGTCACCCGCCGCATCATCGTCTGCAACCAGAAGGGCGGAGTCGGCAAGACAGCCATCACTGCCGGATTGGGCGAGGCACTGGCTGAAGACCCGAACACACTCCACCCTGTACGTATCGCGAAGGCTCTCAGCAAGGCACTGCGTGCGAGCCAGACACATGCCGACGAGACCGGGCCGGACGGTGATCCGCTCGACATCGAGAACCTGCCCGGGCCCGGACTGCGGGTGCTGCTCATCGACTTCGACCCGCAGTGCCACCTCACCAACCAACTCGGCGCCACACCACTCCCGATGAACGGGGACAGCCTCACCAACCACATGGCAGGTGACCCCAAGGGCGACATCCGCGACCTCATCGTCTCCGTCGACGCCGATACTTTCGCCGGCCGGCTTCACCTCCTGCCCGCCTGCAACGACGCGTTCCTGCTCGATGTGCGTCTGTCCGCCGTCCGGGCCCGAGAGGCCGCGCTGGAGCGTGCTCTCGCCCCACTTGAAGCCGACTACGACGTCATCATCGTCGACTGCCCGCCCAGCCTCGGCCTCAGCATGGACGCCGCCGCCTACTACGGTCGTCGGCGCAACGGGGAAAAGCCCGGCCAGTCCGGTGCCCTGATCGTCGTCCAGGCCGAAGACAGTTCCGCCGACGCCTACGAACTGCTCACCGCGCAGATCGACGACCTCCGCAGTGACCTTCAGGTGGACATGGATTATCTCGGCATCGTCGTCAACCTGTACGACTCCCGCCGCGGCTACATCGCCACCTCATCCCTTCAGGGATGGGTGGACATAAAGGATCCCAGGGTCGTCGGACTCATCGGAGATCTCAAGGAACAGAAGGAAGCCGTCCGAGTGAAGAAACCCTTGCTTTCCTACGCGCCCAAGTCGCAGCAGGCAGTCGGCATGCGTGCCCTGGCCAGGGAGGTCCTGTGAGCAGGGCCGACCAGCTCGGCGCCGGCCGGTTCGGCGGGGGAGTACGTCCCGTCAGCGCACGCCGCCAGGCCGTCGCTGCAGCCACCGGAGTCCCCACCGAAGGCATCGCCCCGCCCACAGAGCTCCCCGTAGACCGCATCAGTCTCAACCCCGACAACCCCCGCTCCACACTCGGAGACCTCACCGACCTTGCGGGCAGCCTGAAAACCCACGGCCAGAAGCAGGCGATCACGGTCATGAACCGCGATGCCTACATCAAAGCCAACCCCAACCGCGAAGCCGACCTCGAACCGGACACCACCCACATCGTCATCGACGGCAGCAGTCGCCTCGCAGCCGCCCGCGAAGCCGGACTCGTCACCCTCAAAGTCATGGTCAGCGACGATCAAGGCACCACCTCAGAGGAACTCCTCGAGTCGGCTCTCGTCGCCAACATCCACCGACAAGACCTCGAAGAACTCGACGAAGCCCGAGCTCTTCAACGACTCCTGGCCATCCACGGAAGCCAGAGAGCCCTGGCCAAGCGGCTTCACCGCTCCCAGGGCTGGGTCTCACAGCGCCTCGCCCTGCTCAACCTGACCCCTGAACTTCAGTCCCGCATCGGCAGGGAATCCATCGACCTGCTGCGCGCAGTCGGCAACAAGCCCGCTGACCAACAGGAAGCAGCCCTGGAAGAACTGAAGGCGGAACGGGCCCGGAAGGACGAGAAGGCACGAGTCGCCAAGGCTGAAGAGAAGCAGCAAGCCAAGGACACATCCGCTGAAGGAGGTGCGGGCAAGAGCGTTGGTGATTACGCCGTAATCACCAACGTGCCGAACGAAGCGTCAGTGAGGGGGACGACTGCTGCAACACCAGAGGCAATCCCCGAACCGCGTTCGGACTCACCCGCACCAGCCACCAGCGAGAACGCGGCAGCCGAGGAAGCCCGGGTCCGCAAGGTGCCGTACGACGAGCCCGGTTCCCTCGCCATGCTCCTTGACCGGAAGATCCCTGCCGAAGACGTCTTCTTCGACCTGCTTCGGTTCCTCAGCACGAAGGCATTGGAGCGCAACCCGAGCCGACTCGGTGAACTGGCACGGTCGCTCGCTGAGCAGGCGGCCACGCGGGTCGACTGACTCCACGCGTCTCGCTCCTTTGCTGGAAAGGCGAGGGAGCGAGACCAAGCAGCTCGAGGCCGCAGCAGTTCGCTGCTTCGCGGTCGGGTCCCCACCTGCGACTGACCGCTTCCGAACGACGGCGCGGGCTGTCGGAGCGTCAGATCCGTCTGCCAGCTGTTGCGGGACATGACGCTGGCAACACAGGCCAATGCCGGGGAGAACGAGGTGTTTCAACGGGAATCGGTCAGGCAGCGCGCGGGTTGTGTCGAGTCCTGAGTCAGACAGGGTGAGGGCTTTCGGCCGCGCCGTCAGCCCCCTGAAACACTGAGTTCGTAGCTCTGTCGTCGCGCCGCATTCTGCGGTGGGACGAGTGTGTCCCTGAGGTCGGCCGCGGTGACGAGATGACCTTCTCGTGCCTCTCCTCACCTCGGAACCGCTCGATGCCTCTCCTGCTGTACGGGCAAGGGCGAACGGTGCCCCCTGCGAGAAGCCCACCACCGACGGCGCTCGCAGGGCCCGCTCCTGGATGAGGTGCCGGATGCCGGTGGATCAGGGACCTGACGCCAGTACGGCGGAGTGGGAATCCGAGTCCCACCGAAGCCTCCGACGTCTCACTCCTTCCTGTGCAGGTACTCGTCAGAGACGTTGGCCGATGCGGTCGCCCATGGGGATCTGCCGAGGGCTCCTCGTTTCGTCATACCGGTCCGCTCGGCACGCGACGGCTTCTCGGAGTTGCGCACGGCGTAGAGCCCGGTGACGAGGCCGTCGTCGATACGCACCGCCACGACGGTGTCGAGCGCGCCGTCGAGCCGGAGGACCAGTGCCGGGTGGCCGTTGACCTCCGCCGGCCGCGGCGACGTCCCGGCGGCGGCCCCGCCCGACCCGGCGGCCAGCAGGCGGGCCACCTTGTCGGCCCCCACGACGGGCCGCAGGACGGCCTCCTCGGCTTCGCCACCGTCACCCAGGAAGACGACGTCCGGCGCGAGGGTGTCGAGCAGACCCTGCAGATCACCCGCTTCGACCGCCCGCCGGAACGTGTCGAGCGCGCCCCGGGTTCCGGCCGGGGAGACGACCCCACGCGGCCGGCGCGCCGCGACGTGTGCCCGTGCCGGGTGCGCGATCCGGCGGACCGCGGCCGGGCTCTCGCCGACGGCTTCGGCGGTCTCGTCGTACCCGAGGTCGAACACCTCGCACAGCACGAACACCGCCCGCTCGGTCGGCGTGAGTGTCTCCAGCACCAGCAGGATCGCCATCGAGACGCTGTCGGCCAGCTCGACCTCCTCGGCCACATCGGGCGTGGTGAGCAGCGGCTCGGGCAGCCAGGGGCCGACGGACTCCCTGTGGCGGCCAAACGTACGCAGCCGGCCCAGCGCCTGACGGGTGGTGATCCGGACCAGACAGGCGCGCTGGTCGCACACCGCGCCGAGATCGACGCTCGCCCACCACAACCAGGTCTCCTGCAGGACGTCCTCCGCGTCGGCGGCCGAGCCGAGCATCTCGTGGGCGATGGTGAACAGCAGGTCTCTATGGGTGACGAACGCGCTGGTGGCGGAGTTCACGCGACCGCCTCGTGTCGGCGGCTCGGTTGTGCCTTTTATTCGCTCGCTGCGCTCGCCCAAGGCTGGCTCCTGCCTGCTCGCCGTCGACCGTGTCGCACACGTGACGCAACTCGCCACCGCTTTGTGACGTCCATGACCAGTGACGTACGTCATATGAACCCCGCCGTTTCAGGCAGTCGCCGACCCCGTGGCGGTACCACACCGTTGCGGCCTCGACCGGTTCATGCCAGCGCGCGGGGATGTGTCCACGTGTCACGGCGAACTCGAGCAGCCCTCACCCCGTCCTGAGCCGGTCCAGCGGGAAGCGCAGAGAGATGTGGCAGCTCATGTGGTGACCCGTGACCGACGGCGCGGCCCCATCAGGAGTCCGCCCGGCCCCGGTCGGCGGGTGCTGTTCGTCGGCTTCGACCCGCAGCGCCGTCTCACCCGTCGACCGGGTGTCACTTCCCTGCCCGTGAACGGTGACAGCCTCACCCACCGCATGGCGGACGGCCCCAGGGGCGACCTTGGAGACCTGATCGTCGCCCAGGCCGAGGACAGCTCCACAGACGTCTGCGGATTCCTCGCCATGCGGATCGGCGCCCTCCGGGTCGGCGTCGGACACTTCGGCATCGTCGTCGACCTCCACGGCCCGCGGCGCGGTTGCATCACCACGTCCTTCCGTTCCGGTGGGGGAATGCGATCCGTCGGAGCTCACCGTCAGACGGTTGCGGCCGACACCGGCGTTCCGGCCGATGGGGTGGCTCCGCCCCCCAGAGCTCTCCCGGCACCGGATCAGCCCCGACCCGGACCGCGAAGCCGTCCTGAAGGAACTGAAGACCGGGCGTGTGCGCAAGGAGCCGTGGGAGAGGCACTGCGCCTGCGCCCGGAGCGGTGCTTACGCGCAAGCGAGCGGCCGGCGCCGGTCCCCGACGACGGCGTCATCAGGAACCGTGGGGGAGAGGCCGCGCCGACCAGTGACCGTCTCCGGAAACCGGGGGTATCGCTTTTCGGTCTCCGGAGAAAGCAGCAGACCGGCGCGGTTTCTTGGAGGGATCAGCGACTGAAGCGACTCAAGTTCTGAACATGTGAGGACACCGATGTGCGGCAGGGGGTGCGGATACGCGCCGTGGACGGGGGCGTTGAGTCGCTTCAGTCGCTGCTTTCCGCGTTCCACTCCTGTGACCTGCGGCTTCGCGATGCGACAGCGAGCTACCGAGGCAGGCGCGATCGCCGCCTCCAGGCGGTCCGGCCGGTGGGGCCCAGCCGCTTCACCGGTCTGGCTAATCTGTCTCCGTCACTCGGTAGCTTGGGTCCCTGACGGGGGAGGTGCGCATGGTCCCTGGGCTGAGGGGCTCTCACAGCCGGACAACGTGGCAGGCCTCCGCCGGACGGTCGCTGGCGATCGCGCGGTGGTGTGCCGGCCGGGGCTGGCCCGTTCACCCGCTCGCTCCGGGGCGCAAGACCCCAGCAGGCAACTGCGACGCCTGCCGAGCGCCAGGGCACACCCACCGGGGCTGCGGCTGCCAGGCGGCCGGCCGCTGGTGTCACGGATTCCACGCCGCCACCCTGGACCTCGCCCTGATCGAACGGTGGTGGGGCGCCAACCCGGGACTGGGCGTCGGCATCGCCTGCGGCCCCGCCGGCCTGGTGGTCCTCGACATCGATGCGCACGAACGCCGGCTGCCGCGCCCGGAAGGGCTGCTGCCCGGTATCGAGATCTCCGCGAGCATCGATCTGACCGGGCTGGCCAATGGCTTCCACACGATCGGCGTCCTGGCCGCTCTGCGGGCCTCTCCCAGCCCGGCGGACGACGAGACGACCCTGCGCGTGCGCACGCCCTCCGGGGGCCTGCACGTGTGGTACCGGGCCCATCACGGGCACCGCTGGCAATGTTCCACCGGATCGGGCGGCCGAGCCCTGGCCTGGCAGGTCGACGTGCGGGCGCACGGTGGGTACATCGTCGCTCCCGGCACCGTGACCGAGGCCGGGGCGTACGAGGCGGTGGGGGTGGTGCGCCATCCTGCACCGTTGCCCGGATGGCTGGCGGAGGAACTGAAGCGTACCGGGCATCTGCCGCCCGTGCAGGGGCGCGCATCCAGGCCGGTGCCGTCGCGGGCCCGGCAGGCCGTCCTTGCCGCGGGAGGCAGCCACGAGACCGCGAGCCGGGTGCTGGCCCCGCTGCTCGGGGAGGTGGCCGCCTGTGCGGTCGTACCGGAAGGGGCCGCGTTCTCCGAGAAGTTGAACCGTGCCGCCTACACCGCGGGAGGGCTGGTCTCCGGCGGCCGGCTTGGCGCGGACGAGGCGGAGCGGGTGCTGCGAGAGATTGCCGAACAGGCCCGGCCGGGGCAGGAGCGGCGCTGCGCCGCCATCATCCGCAGCGGACTGGACGCGGGACTGCGCCGGCCGCTGTCCCCGGGGGGACGCGCGTGATCCGTACGGTGGTCGGGCCGGGTCTGCTGCGATGCCGGGAGACGGGTGATGATCATGCCACGGTCACCTGTGTGCGTACGGATGCCCGGGCGCGGGCCGGTGGATCCTCCCATCCGGAATTGGGTCACACGCACGCTCGGAGCGGGACGAGAACACGCCTACGCTGCCTATGAGGCGTGATGCCACAATGAGGAAGTCCGGGTCATCTGGTCACGTACCTTCGGGGCCACCCGGTTCGCGGAGGAGTGGGACCGGTGGCGCCCATGGAGGAGATGACAACCAATCAACGCAAGTCCCGTTGGGGCGTCGGGCTGGTCGCCGATGAGGAGGCGCCATGAGCTCTCTCATCGCGGAGGACGAACTCGTGCACGAGGCCGGCTTCGTGTGGCTGGAGGACACCGGCACGCTCGACTACGTCCGTCAGAGCCTTGACCGGCTGCCCACCCGCCGCGGCAGGCCCGCCTACCACCGCGACGGTCGCATGGTCGGCTACGCCCTGCTCCGCCCCGAGGCCAAGCCGTCCCGCTCCTCGGGCACCTTCCGCCGCCGGGTGTTCTGGCTGCTGCCACACGACCGGGACACCGCCCCCGACGGCCTGTACGCGACCGGTGCACCGGCCGAGGCAGTGGACCCGCGCACCCTGGCCCCCGGCAGCAAAGGACGCAAGACCGAACGCTCCAAGGGCATGTTGGTGTAGTGGCTCGGGTGACAAACCCCTGCGCGGCCGCGCAGGGGCGCGATCAGAGACGGGAGCCGCCGCTGGCGTCGAGACACTGGCCGGTGATCCAGCGGGACGCGTCCGATGCCAGGAAGGCGACGACGTCGGCGATGTCGGCCGGCTGGCCGACCCGGTTGAAGACGGACAGGGCGGCGAGTGCCGCGGTGGCCTCCGCCGTGACCCGCTTCTCCACGTTCATGTCGGTCTCCACGAACCCGGGGCTGACCGCGTTCACCGTGATGCCTCGCGGGCCGAGTTCCCTGGCCAGGGCCAGCGTGAAGGTGTTGAGGGCTCCCTTGGCCATCGCGTACACCACGGACCGGGGGTACGCCACCCGCGTGGCCGCCGACGAAATGATGATGATCCGGCCTCCGTCCCGCAGGTTCTTCAGGCCTCGCTGAACGAGGAAGAAGGGGGACTTGGTATTCACGGCGAACAGCCGGTCGAACAGCTCGGGTGTCACCTCGTGGATGCGTGCGGATCCGCTGATGCCCGCATTGCTGACGAGGATGTCGAGGCATGGCTCTGTTCCCTGGGCGGCCAGCCCCTCCTCCAGCCCGGCGTACAGGGCTTCGATGTCACCGGGCACCCCCAGTTCGGCGCCGACGGCGAAGGCTCGCCCGCCCTCCTCGACGATCAGCTCCCGGGTCTGCTGCGCGGCCGCCTCGTTCCGGCCGTAGTGGACCGCGACCAAGGCCCCCTCCCGGGCCAGCCTGCGCGCGATCGCCCTGCCTATTCCGCGGCTGGCTCCGGTGACGAGCGCGGTTCTTCCGGCTAGTGCATCCATGTCTCAGCTCTTCCTGACGGCCAGTGACATCGGCGCGCGGCTGCGACGAGCACGCGCCGCCACCGGAACGACCTGTACCTGCGGCAGTGACCGGACGAGGACGGGACTTCCGCGCGGCACGCGGACGGCGGGGCGCCCGAGGGGGTCAGGCGGTGGACGAGGCCACGGTCACGGTCGAACGGAAGACGACGTCCTCCGCTTGGCGGCCTTGCACGAACACGGCCTCCCGGCCCGGCTCCCCGCCGGAAACGCGCCGAGCCTCGATGAAGCAAGGCGCATCCAGTTCCACGTAGCGCATGAAGTCGGTCTCGACGCTCAGTGGCAACGAGCCACGGCCCAACGTGGCTGTCGTTGCCTGCCGGGCCGCCTCGATCAGCGCCATGCCCGGCACGTGATCGACCGGGTGGTCGAAGAGCACGGGGTGGCGGATGTCCGTCCGCAACTGCCAGCGTCCGGTTTCTTCAGTGGGTGACAGGACCACGTCCATCGGGAGCAGTCGGCCCACGGACTGCGGGGGCAGCGGAGCCGCAAGCGGAAGTTCGGGGCAGCCGCCGTCGGGGCGCTGCCGGCCACGGATACGTCGGTAGACGGCGGGGGATGCACAGGTGAAAGACGCGCCGCCCGTCGCCACGGCGTGACCGTCGCGTCGAAGCACCGCTTCGATGCGGCCGGCAACGAGGCGGCCACGGTGCCGCTTGGTGTCGAAGAAGGTGACGTCGAGGCCGATGGAGGCTGGTGCGCTGCCGACGAGAAGCCGGCCGGGATGCACGCTGAAGTTGAGATTCCGCATGAGGAAGTGATGGCCGAGGGGCACGCCCAGCTCGGCGTGGCAGAGGAGGACTCCGGCCTGGCGGATCGTCTCGGCGGCGATCAGTGGATCGTGACAGCCCTGCACGGCGGTGAAGAAACTGTGGCCGCGGGGCCACTGGGCGGCCACGGCGAAATGACTGCTGTCCCGGCGCTGCCAGTCGGTGAGCATGACCTCGGCAACGCTGGCACGGTGGACGAATTCTTTCGGAACAGTGGTGGTCAAGGACGGGTGGCGGAACAATCCTTTTTCCGCGAGTGTCGCCGTCTCGTCCTGGGAGAATGGTGCGCTGGATGTGAGGCGTTCGGCGCGGAACGTGCTCGCGGACATAGCTGCTTCCCCCCTGAGCGGCAGTGGCGCATTGGAGACCGGTTGACTCCGGCATCCCGAAGGTACCTACCGTCCGGTTTAGTTTCTAGCGGTAGGGATCATTCCGGGTCTTCGAACTTGATGGGGGTACCGCCGACCGTCGGCACCTCGGCACCCGCCGACTGCCCGTCGAACGTCCTGGTCGGGCGGCGCTCCGTGGGGCGGCCGAGGCACGTCGGCCGACGATCACCCCCACCACTTCGAAGAGCCATCATTCCGGCCGCGGGGAAAGCGGAATTTTGTAGTCCCGTATGATCCGGTCGGGTCTCGCCAATCGCGCCGAGCCGGGCATCTCTTGAGGTCGGCGGCAGTCCTTTAATGAGTGCCGTGTGGATGATGAAGAGACTTCGAGTCATTTCGGCCGGAATCGCGGGGCGCCGGCGCTGCCGGATTTCGAGCAACTCTCAAGTAATTCTCCATCGTTCTGATCAGACCCTGGGAAAAACGGTTCTGAACCGCCCCGGGCGCCGCCGCCTTCGCGTCACGCGGTCCCGTCCCCACCGGAGAACCGGCTGAGCGCGAGTGTGAGCGCGTCGGCCACCGCCCGACCGGATGGCACGGCATCGTGCCATCACCTGCAGTCTCCGTCGTCGCCATCGAAGGGCTCCACCGTGCAGGGCCGCCCGGACCTGCGCAGGCGGCATCCGCGGTGCACCGGTACCCGAGGGCCTTCGGCGAGCCGGGCCGCGAGATCATCGGCGCCGTCCCCCCTCGAGGGCGCCGCCGGGATGGCCGCGGCGCTGCGGGCCGAGGCCTCCGCCGCGGACGGCCCGCGCGCCCGGGTCACCGCACTCGCCCGCACTTACCTTGACTTCACCGAGCGCAACCCGGCGGTCTACGACGCCATGTTCCAGCTCGGCGGCGGCCGGGCGTTCGCGCGCGAGGACACCCCCGAGCCGCTGCAGGACGCCTTCGCCGCCCTGCCGGAAAGCCTCGGCGAGATCGCCGGGGACGGGCGTCCACCCGGCACTGTTCACCGAGGTGTTCTGGGCGGCCCTGCACGGGCTGGCGACCCCGCCCCGAGCGGGACGACTGCCGTCGGCGGACGCCGAGCAGAGAGTGGAGCTGCTGGTGGACCGGCTCGCCATGGCCTGCCACACCGTCTGAACGGACGGGCAGCCGGGGTCTTCCAGTCCGGCTGCTGACCTGCGGCATCGCTTCTGGTCACTCGCGTCCACGCGGCGGAGCCGCAGATTGCAGGGCCCCCGCGCCCCTGACGAGGCCCAGATCCATCGTCACCCCCTGCTCCGCGCACCTGCCGAAAACGACCGTGACAGGTACCGCGAGAACCGGACCAGAATAATGGGATGAAAATCCATGTGCGGGGCAAACGCCGCCGACCGGCACGCGACGCAATGGGAATCCGAGCTTGGAGCCAGGGGCGCGGTGCGTGTGCCGCGCGCCAGGGTGGTGCCCCTGCCCGCCCCGCCCGCGTCGTACACCGCGGCGGTCGAGCGATACCTCACCGGCGCGGGCATCGCGAAGGCCTCCGCGCGCATTTACCGGATCTCGTTGACGACGCGGGAGCGGATGTTCGCCGGTGAACCGGCGCCGACCGGGTCCGCCCGCCGGGGCGCGAAGCCGCCCCTCTTCCCCGTCACGGCGATCGACGATCCGGCCCTGCCGGAGATGCTGGCCGAGCTGGCGGCGGCGCAGGCGGAGGAGACGGACGCCGACACCGTCAACCGGGAACCGCCCATCGCCCGCAAGGCAATCGGCTGGTGGCGGTGCCAGGGCTGGATCGAACGCGACCCGCCGATCGGCATCGAGCGGCGGTCGGCACCACCCGACCGCACCAAAGCCCTGGCCGAGAACCAGATCGCCGCCCTGCGGCGCCTGGACGTCGCCCTGCGGGAGAGGACTCAGTGGAAGATGCTCCACGAGTCGGCGGCGCGGGCCGACGAGGTGCTGTGCCTGAACGTCGAAGACCTGTACCCGCAGGACAAGCGCGGGAAGATCACCGCCAAGGGCGGAGCGACCGACTGGTGCCCCGGGCAGGGCCGGTTCTTCGCCCCGGGGGGTGAGATATCAGCCGAGGAGGTTCTTGTGGATACGGCCGTCCTTGATGATGACGGCAAGATTCTTGTCCGGGTCACCCAGCAGGGGGAGGTCCTGGGGGCGCCTTCGACGAGGAGGACATCGGCCCAGGCACCGGCCGTTCTCTGGCCGAGCTCAGCCTCCTTGTGGGGATTGCGTTCGCCGGACAGTCGGAAGAGCTCGGCGTTGCCGGACGTGGCGATCCTCGGTGCCTCGGCGGGGGTGAAGTCGAAGTGGGGGGACAACCGGGTGAGCATCTCGTTCTGCAGGCCAACCTTCTCGGGTTCGAGCAGCAGGTCGGTGCCGAAGGCGATCTTCGCGCCCTCGTCTTGTGCCCACTTGCTCGATCAGGTCCTCCGGCTCCCCGTCCTGCCGCACCCGTGTTCCTCTACCCACCCGAGATCACTCGTTCAGCTCAGCGAGACGCCCAGTGAGGGGAAACGACGACCACCACGGTCACGCAGCGCTGCATGTCCGTTCGCGGTAGCCATACGAGAACAGGGCGGCATGGCTGAATCCCAACCCTCTTGGTGATCGACACCGGCCGAACATTGACAAACCGACTGTGCTGTTTTTTCATCGAGAGAGGTTGTGCAGCCGTGGCCCGGCAGGCACGCAGGCTGAGACGCGGAGGCCGAGCCTGATCCGCGTAAACCGATGGGGGAGAGAGTGGACATCAAGGTGCTGGGCGCGCTGTCGGTGCGCGAGAACGGGGTGTCCGTCCTGCCGACGGCACCCAAGCCACGGCAGGTGCTGGGCCTACTGGCCATCCACGCCGACCAGGTGGTCCCGGTGTCCGTCCTGGTCGACGAACTGTGGAGCGCCACCCCACCACGCAGTGCCCGCACCACGCTGCAGACATACATCCTGCAGCTGCGCGAGCTGATAGGCACCGCACTGGCTTCCGCCGAGAACGAGCAGTGCACGGCCAAGGACATCCTTACCACCGTTCCCGGCGGTTACCGCCTGGAGACACGGGGCGGCACCGTCGACTACCGGGAATTCGAGCGCCGCGCCGGAGTCGGTTACCGGGCCATGGACACGGAGGACTACGCGGGCGCGGTCCGTCAACTGGCCGATGCCCTGTCACTGTGGCAGGGGCCGGCCCTGGCCGACATCCGGGCCGGCAACCAGATCGAGATGGAGGCCAGGCGGTGGGAGGAGGCCAGGCTGTGCGCGCTCACCCAGCGCCTCGACGCCGACCTGCGCCTGGGGCGGCACCGGGAGCTGCTCCCGGAACTGACGGTCCTTGTTTCCCAGCATCGGACGCACGAGAGCCTGCACAGCCAGTTCATGCTGGCGCTGCACCGTGCGGGCCGGAGCAGTGAGGCCCTCGACGTCTACCAACGACTGCGCACCACGCTCGTCACGGAGCTGGGCTTGGAGCCCTCGGCGCCGCTCAGCCGGCTGCAGCGCTCCATTCTGACGACCCGACCCGACGAAGCGGCCTCCGTCCCCGCAACGAGCGGCAGCGACCGGCTCGTCGGCCGGGCGAACTGACCGACGGCGTCGGCCGGGCGCCGGACTGCCCTGTCCCGCCAGCCTCGCAGCGGCCGGTTCCTCGGAGCGAGGACGAGCCGGCCTCATCTCCGGGTGGCGTACAGGTCGAAGGTCGATGTCCCCCGTGAGTCAGCAACGATGTCAAGACGCGGGTCGACGGAGAGCATCGCCTGGTACATCCGCTGCAACTGCGGCGAGGGCTCCACACCCAGTTCGTGATCGAGCCGCTGGCGCAGCCGGCGGTAGACGTTCAGTGCGTTCGCCCGACGGCCGGACCGGTACAGCGCCACCATGGCCTGCGCGTGCAGACCCTCGTGCTGGGGGTGCCGGGCTATCAGGTCGGTCAGTCCGGCGACGAGTTCGGTGTGCCGCCCCAGCCGGAGCTCGGCGTCGATCCGGCGCTCACTCGTGACCAGACGGGACTGCTCCAGCCGCATCACCTCGAGCTCGAGGACCGCTCCGACCTGGACATCGGCCAGCGGGGGGCCCTCCCACAGGGCGAGCGCCTCTCGCAGTAACGAGGCTGTACGTGCGTCGTCGCCGCTCTCGAACGCACGCTGGCCCTCGGCCACCAGGCGGTCGTACCGGTACACGTCGACCGCCTGGGGGGAGATCTGCAGCAGGTAGCCCCCGTAGCGGGTGGCGAGCATGTCCTTGGCCGAGCCGGCCGCCTCGGGGCCCATGGCGGTGCGCAGCATGCGGCGCAGTTGGAGGATGTACGTCTGGAGCGCGGTCAGCGAGCTCTGCGGCTGATCGGCGCCCCAGATCTCCTCCGTGAGAGTGGACACCGGCACGACCCGACCGGGACGGAGCGCGAGCAGTGCCAGGATCTGGCGGGGTTTCCGCGCGGTCGGGACGATGGAGACTCCTTTCACTTCGGCATGCAGTGCACCCAGCACCTTTATGTTCATTCTTCCCCCGTACCGTTTCCGAAGCTGTCGGCTAAGTGCTCTGTCGAGTCTCAAATAGTGTCTGTTCTTCGATTTCTGCGAAGTTTTCCGCTGGCCGACCGCAAGGTGCCCTCCAGTCTTTATGGAGGCTTGCACCAGATGGACTCAAGCATTCCTCCATCGGTCCGTGAGTAAGGGTTCTGACGTATCACTGACGCGACCCTGACAAGGTATCAGTGAACGGCAGACGCGTGGAGGTGCCTGTTCCAGGGGCAGGCTCGTACTGCTAGTTTTCCTACCATGGTGAAGGAATTGGAGAGCGCGGCCGCCCACCGGACGGAGACCTCTCCTCCTCAGGGGACTGACAGCCCTTCTGACGCCGACGAGCTGCCGTGAACACCTGCCTGCGAAAACGGTCAGCCAGTCCGACGGCCAGGGAGTGGAATCCGCGTCGAGCATGCCGAAACCGGCGTTTTGAGGACTCATTAGATTTCCCGTGCGAGGGTGGGATGGAGTTTCGGATTCTGGGTTCCGTGCAGATCTACGATGACCGCACCGACCTGCGGATCGTGCCCGCGGGCGCCAAGCAACGTGCCTTGCTCGGGGCTCTCGTGGGGAAGGCCGGCCAGGTGGTGCCCTCCGACCGCCTCGTCGACGAACTGTGGGGCGAACAGCCACCGGCCAATGCGGCCAATGCCCTGCAGGCCCATGTGGCCCGCCTGCGGCGGCTGTTGCCGGTGACCGTCGGACCGGGGAAGCGGCGGCACGAGTGGCTGGTGACCCGGCCCACGGGGTACGTACTGCGTCTGAACGGGATCGAGACCGATGCGCAGCGCTTCGCGCGCATGGTCGCCGAAGGCCGGGCGCTGATTCCCGTCGGTCCCGCCGGCGCGGCCGATGTCCTGCGCGAGGCCCTCGCCCTGTGGCGGGGAGCGGCCCTGGAGGGCAGCGGGCGCGGCGCCATCTGTTCGGCGGAGGCCTCGATGCTGGAGGAGAGCAAGCTCGTCGCCATGGAGGCCCTGTACGACGCGTGCCTGCGCGCAGGCCGTGGGGAGGAGATCACCGGCGAACTGGAGGAGCTGACGATCGCCCATCCGCTGCGGGAGCGGTTCTACGAGCTGCTGGTGACCGCGCTGCACCGGTGCGGTCGGCAGGCGGAGGCCCTGATCACGTACGAACGGGCGCGTCACAGGCTCCGGCACGACCTGGGCATTGCCCCGGGGCCGGCACTGCGCGGCCGTATGGAGGCGATCCTGCACGGCAGGGAGGGGGCGGACGCGGAGGCTGACCCCGTAGGGGGAGCACCGTACGCGCACGACGACACCGACGTACGGATGCTGCGTGACGAGATCGCCTCGCTGCGCCGTCGCGTTGAGCGGCTCTCCCAGGAACAGCGAGACCTGGGCGGGCGGCTCGACCGGCTCATGGCGCAGGAAGCGCCGAGTCTTTAGGGAGGGGCGGGATGTCGGGGCGGCTGGGGCACGCGTGCGGCGGACGCCACCCGGGCGGCCAAAACCGCACGAGCAGACGGGGTCCGCTGTCCGGCCCGGCACCGTTGCTTGCGCCTGCGCCCTTCGCCACCCTTCTCGAAGTGAGCGCGAGCGGCCCGCGAGCCGTATCAGAAGTTCGTCAGGCCGCTGGCGGAGAACCCCGTCACGATGTGCCCGGAGGGGCACACCCGGGGGACGCCGTCCTCCAGGGCCCCAGCGACCTGCGGCCCCGTCCGGGAAGTGGCAACGGCCCAGAGGAGGAAGAGACATGACGGGGTGGAGCCATCGGCGGAGGGGACAGATCCGCCCCCTCCGCTCGGCGGTGACCGCAGGTGCTTCGGGACCGTCCGTGCCGGTGGCCCGGCCGCAGTACGACGCGTTGCTCGACTCCTGCACGGACCGACACACCGGACGGTACGTGGAGCAGGTCTGGTGGTACTGGCACGGACCGCTGGACACCCAGCGGTTCACCGCAGCCTGGCAGTCCGTCGCCGACCGGGAGGTGATCCTGCGCGCCGCCTTCGAACGGGAACCTCAACCGCGCGTCGTCTTCCACAACGAGGTCCGTGCGGAGGTCGTGCGGCATCCGGCGGGTACCGTCGACCGGGACGAGCTCCTGGCACGCGACCGGCTGCGCGGCTTCGACCTGGGCCGCCCCGGCCCATTGCGTGTCACCCTCGTCGATGTCGGCGAGGACGCACGCCCGGCGGCCCCGCGCGGCGCCGCGGAGGTCACCTGGGTTCTGCTCACCTTCCACCACGGGCTGCTGGACGCCCGGAGCGTGTTCGTACTGCTGGACGAGTTCAGCCGGGCCTACCTCGAAGGCGGCGTGCTGCCGGGCGGCGAACGCCGGCCGGACCTCCGCGACTGGGCACACTGGCTGGAGCATCAGGACACCGCCCCGGCGCAGGACTTCTTCAACCGGATCGCACCCGACGGACCGCCCGTCGTGCAGCCCGCTCTGCCCGGACCCCGGACCCGGCAGAGCGGATGCGGCCGGGCCGATACCCGGCTGGTTGCCTCCGAGGCGGACCGGCTGCACCGGTGGGCGGCCGCGTGGGGCCTGCCGGACTCCAGCGCTCTGCACGCCGTGTGGGCGCTGCTGCTGTACCGGGCGGCGGACGCCACCGGTCCTGCCCCGGTGGGCTTCGGCGTCACTGTTTCCGGGCGCGGCATCGCCCTGGACGCCGTCGACCGGCTGGTCGGGCCGCTGCGCAGCTGCCTGCCGATGACCGTGCGGGTCGACCCGGCCCAGCCGGTGATCCGGCTCCTGGAGACCCTGCGCGACCAAGCACTGGACCTGGCCGCTTACGAGTGGGTCTGCATGGAACAGGTCCACGAGTGGACCGGCCCCCCGGCGCCAGGACGGCTGCTGGACAGCCTGGTCTCCGTGGAGACCACCTCGCGGCCGCTCGCCGATCTGCGGGCCCGGCTCGCCGATGCCGGTGTCCGGTTCGGGGAGCAGTACGCCAGCGGCGCGCACAGCCTCCTGCTCGCCGCCCTGCTCGCCCGGCCCGCCACCGACGGTTCGCTGACCCTCTCGGCCGTTCACGACCGGGCCCGGCTCTCCGACGCCGATGCGGGCATACTGGTCGACCAGTGTGCCCGCCTGTTGCGCCATCTGCCCTCCATCGGGGAGACCGAGACCGTCACCGAAGTGCTGACCGTGCTCGGTGGGGACGAACCGCCCCGTGCCGCACCGCCGCAGCACGGCACGGGGAGCTGACACATCCGGCGGTCCGCCCGGAGGGGGAGCGACGGAGGGGGAGCGACGGAGCACTGTGTCCTTCGTCTGCCGCTCAGGAGGAAAAACGCAGGTCGGAATGGCCTGTGCGGCAGGTCAGCGACCGAAGCGACCGAGGGGACGGGTATATGAGGACATGGGTATGCGCGCGCCTGCGTCATATATAGGGGACTTGAGTCGCTTCGGTCGCTGCCTTCGTTCCCGTATCCATCCCCACCTGCACTGTTATTCGGTTATCGGGAGCCTGCCCCGGAGCTCCGGCCGCTGCCGGGCTTACCCGCGAGTCGCTGTACCGGGGTACGCGGTTGCCCTCGTCCGGGCACGTCGACGACGACGAGACGGCGTGACGCACCGCGCTGCGGCGGGCGAAGAATGGCCGAACTCGGCAGCTGCACGGACTGAAGGACGAAGATAATATACCTCCTGAGCGGTTTTTTTCTGTGCTCTGTACAGGCCTGAGATGCATGGTTCGGGGAAGGGAGGTCCGGTGGCCCAGCAGGAACGTGCGGTCAGGACCCGCCGGGCAGTACTGGAGGCGGCCGCGGCCGTCTTCGCGGAGCACGGGTACGCGGCGGCGACGGTCGCCGACATCCTCAAGACCGCCGGAGTGACCAAGGGCGCGTTGTACTTCCACTTCGACTCCAAGGAAGCGCTCGCCAGGGGCGTCCTGGAGATCCAGACGGAGCAGGCGTTGCCTGAGCAGGAGATCAAGCTCCAGGAAGCGGTGGATGTCGTGATGACGATGGCCCACCGACTGGTGCACGACCCCCTGCTACGGGCCGGCGCCCGCCTCTCGGCCGATCCGGTCGCCGCCCGCAGGCACCACGGCAGCGCCTGGCCGTTGTGGGGCGACGTGCTGACAGGGCTCATGACCGAGGCCCAGGAGAGGGGGGAGACCGTGGCACACATGGTGCCGCGAGAGGTCGGCGAGCTACTGGTCGGCGCACTCAACGGGGTACAGCTGTACGCTCAGTTGGAGACCGACCTCGGCGACGTCGAGTTCCGGGTCTCGGTGCTGCTGAAGCACTTGCTGCCGTCCATCGCCGCGCCCGCGGTCCTGGCGCGTCTGGACGTGGCTCCGGACCGGGGAGCCCGAATGGTGCGCGAGTCGGCCCATATGCCGGTCTCCGCCTGAGGCCCGCTCACGGAGACCGTCCTGCGAGGGCGCCGGGCGGGGGCGTGCCGACAGGCCCGGCGCGCAATCCGGCGGACGGCAGTTTGCGGTGGACGGTGAGGGCCTTCGAGCGTGCGCCCGCAGCCAGGACGTTTTCGTAGGCGTTCATGCGATTCGGACCTGTCTCTTTCGGCGAGAGGTGAGTGGGGCGCCAGCCGGCGCGCGGCGTGTGACACGCGTGATCGACAACGATCCAGTCCTGTGGCCGGTCCTGTGCCCCCGCCGAGGCAGGCCGGTCCCTGAAACCGTCGGACTGCCACGGGGCGTGGCAAGAGGCGGTTCTTGAGTGATTCCTGAGCACTTCTCGAGTCCGCTGATCCACTGTGGCCCAGGTTGTGGACGGAGAGTCGGATGCACGCCGGTTAAAACCGCGCGCCAGGTCTGTTAAGCCAGCCATGGGTGTCTGGGGTGTTCCCCCTGCCGCCCGTCCTGTCGGAGCTGACTCGCAGGGGAGAATGCGCGAGCCTGGGTGCCGTCGGGCGGGGTCGGCGCCGTCCGACGGCACATGAAGCTCCAACTGTGCTGATTGAAGCGGGAGTTGTACAGGCACGCGTGTACGGCGCAACAAAACAGCACAGCTGGTTTGCCGTTGACAAACCGTCTGGCCTGTTTTGTACTCGTGTGGTGCTGGATGGCAGCGCACTCACCTAGGGGGCAACGGCGTGCAGATCGACGTACTGGGCACATTGGACGTCAGAGAGAACGGGGCGTCCGTCACTCCCACCGCACCCAAGCCCCGACAGGTGCTCGCCCTTCTGGCGCTCCACGCCGACCAGGTGGTTCCGGTCTCCGCTCTCATCGACGAGCTGTGGGCGGGCCGCCCGCCACGCAGTGCGCGTACCACGTTGCAGACCTATGTTCTGCAACTGCGCGACCTCATCGCGCGCGCACTGGAGAAGGAGACACCCGCCGCCGGCCCCGCGGCCCTGCTGCGGCGCAGGGTCAAGGACGTCCTGGTCACCTTACCCGGGGGGTACATGCTCGCCTCCGGAGGCGGGTCGAGCGATGTCCGGGAGTTCGAACGGCTGGCGGGCATGGGGTACCGCGCGCTCGACGCGGGAGACTTCCAGGGTGCCTCACGCCTGCTGCGCGAGGCACTCGCCCTGTGGACCGGCCCGGCCTTCGCCGACGTCCAGACCGGTGCGCAGCTGGAGATGGAGGCCAGACGGCTGGAGGAAAGCCGCCTGTGCGCCCTCGATCAGCGCATCGAGGCCGATCTCCGGCTCGGCCGCCATCGCGAACTGCTTGCCGAACTGACCGTGCTGACCAGCCGCTACCGCACCCATGAGAATCTGCACGCCCAGTTCATGCTGGCGTTGCACCGCTCGGGTCGGCGTGGCGAGGCGCTCGACATCTACCACCGACTGCGCAGCACTCTCGTACGGGACCTGGGCCTGGAGCCCTCGGCGCGGCTGCGCCGACTCCAGCAGTCGATCCTGAAGGCCGCGCCGGAGGCACCGCTCACGGAGGACCGGCAGCCGCCCGTCACGGCTCCCTCCCCCCGCGAGAGCGGCATATGCCCGCCGGGCTGAACTGATGTACGGGAAGCGGGTGGTGTCACGGCGGCGCAGATCACCGTGACTCCCGCTGTGGCACGGCGCGATAAGTGAGTAGCCTCAGACCAATCGTTAAGTTACCCCTTAGTAGGTGACCTTCGCCGGCTTGAGGAGCCCGCTCATGCAACTCGTCGCGATCATCGTGTCACTGACCCTGATGGTGGTCGGCAGCGCGCTGTTCTGTCGCGCCACCTCGCAGATCCTTCAGTTTCTACGGCTCGGCCAGCCCCTCCCGAAGGGCTTGCGGACCGACAATCCCCATCAGCGCAGTGTGACGCTGGTCAGGGAGTTCGTCGTCCACACGCGCATGAACCGCTGGGGCGCCATCGGAGTGGCGCACTGGTTCGTAGCGGTGGGCTTCTACACGCTGCTCCTGACGCTGGTCAACGCCACCGGGCAGCTGTTCAAACCCGACTGGGTGCTGCCGGTCCTCGGTGACTGGGGGCCCTACAACATGTTCGTCGAGTTCCTGGGCACGATGACGGTGCTCGGCGTCCTGGTCCTGATTGCCGTCCGGCAGCTGAACCGCCCCTCGGCTCCGGGTAGCAAGTCGCGCTTCGCGGGCTCCAGGACGGGTCAGGCGTACTTCGTCGAGACCGTCATCGTTGTCGTGGGCACCTGCATCGTGGTGCTGCACGCCCTGGAGGGCGCGCTGCACCACGTGGACCACTACCAGGCGTCGCACTTCATCTCGTACCCGCTCGTCGAGTGGTTTCAGGGGGTGAGCCGGCCCACCCTGGAGAACCTGGTGTACCTGGTCGCCATGGTCAAGATCGGGACGTCGTTCGTGTGGATGATCGTGGTGTCGCTGAACATCGACATGGGTGTGGCGTGGCATCGGTTCCTGGCGTTTCCGAACATCTGGTTCAAGCGTGAGGCGGATGGTGGGACGGCGCTGGGTGGTCTGTTGCCGATGACGTCGGGTGGCAGGCCGATCGACTTCACCGATCCCGGTGACGACGATGTGTTCGGTGTCTCGCAGGTCGAGCAGTTCTCGTGGAAGGGTCTGCTGGACTTCTCCACCTGTACCGAGTGCGGGCGCTGCCAGTCGCAGTGTCCCGCCTGGAACACCGGTAAGCCGCTCTCTCCGAAGCTGCTGATCATGTCGCTGCGTGATCATGCGCATGCCAAGGCTCCCTATCTGCTGGCCGGCGGTGGCAGGAGCGTGGAGGGTGAGGAGAGGGCGTCCGTGGAGGCGTTTGAGGACGTGCCGGCCGCGGCGCTGGCGGAGGCCGGGCGCCCGCTGGTCGGTGCCCTCGAGGAGAACGGTGTCATCGACCCGGACGTGCTGTGGTCCTGCACCACCTGCGGGGCCTGTGTCGAGCAGTGCCCGGTGGACATCGAGCATGTCGACCACATCGTCGACATGCGCCGCTACCAGGTGATGATCGAGTCGGCGTTCCCGTCCGAGGCGGGCACGATGCTCAAGAACCTGGAGAGGAAGGGCAACCCCTGGGGCCTGGCCGGGAAGCAGCGCCTGGAGTGGACCAAGGAGGTCGACTTCGAGGTCCCGGTCGTCGGCAGGGACGTCGAGGACCTGTCGGAGGTCGAGTACCTGTACTGGGTGGGCTGCGCCGGTGCCCTGGAGGACCGGGCCAAGAGGACCACCAAGGCCTTCGCCGAGCTGCTGCACATCGCGGGCGTCAGGTTCGCGATCATGGGCGGTGACGAGAAGTGCACCGGCGACTCGGCGCGCCGTCTGGGCAACGAGCCCCTGTTCCAGGAGCTCGGCACGGAGAACGTCATGTCGCTGAACGCGGCCTTCGGTGAGGAGACGGACGACGAGGGCGGGGTCACCGGCGGGGCGGGGAAGCCCAGGTCGGCCAAGAAGATCGTCGCCACCTGCCCGCACTGCCTCAACACCCTCGGCAACGAGTACCCCCAGCTCGGCGGCGACTACGAGGTCATCCACCACACCCAGCTGCTCCAGCGTCTGATCGACGAGGGCAGGCTGATCCCGGTGACCCCGGTCGAGGGCCTCGTCACCTACCACGACCCGTGCTATCTGGGCCGGCACAACAAGATCTACACGCCTCCGCGCGAGATCATCGCCGGTGTTCCGGGCCTGCGCAACGAGGAGATGCACCGTCACAAGGAACGCGGCTTCTGCTGCGGCGCGGGCGGCGCCCGGATGTGGATGGAGGAACGGATCGGCAAGCGCATCAACGACGAACGCGTCGACGAGGCCCTCGCCCTGAACCCCGACATCGTCTCCACCGCCTGCCCGTTCTGCCTGGTCATGCTCACCGACTCGGTCAACGGCAAGAAGAACGACGGCAAGGCCGGGGAATCCGTCCAGGTCGTCGACGTCGCCCAGCTCCTGCTGCAGTCCGTCAGAACGTCGGCCCATGGCGACGAGCCCCCCACGGGCACGTCCGACACGGAGAACGCGCCCGAGCCGGAGCCGGTGAAGTAGCGCTGCAGAAAGCAGCGATGTGACCGTGGCTGAGGGGCCGCCCCGACGGCCCCTCAGCCACGCTCCGGCCAAGTGTTCTCACTTACGGGCAAACCGCCCAAGCGGTTCGTTGTTCCGGAGCGTGTCATGCACGGCGGCATTCGGCGTCGCGTTGCCCGGGAGACAGAACCTGGTCAAAAAGGCGCGAGCCGCTCGTACACGATGTTCGCTGATACAGGCGGCGGCCGAGGTGTTCGCCGAGGTGGGCTTCGTGCCCGCGTCTCCGGGCGCCATCGGTGAACGGGCCGGTTTCAGCAACGGGGCACTGTACTTCCGCTTCACCACCAGGAGCATGCTCGCCGAAACGGTCGAGACTGAGACAGCCGAGAGCGCTCGCCGGATCACCGAGCCTGAGAGGTCCGCCTCTGCGTTTCCCGCAGGCCCGCCCTCTTTGTTCTCTGTCCTTCGAGGATTGCTCAAATGCCACTGAAGGAACCAGTGCCTCCGGCCGGGGTACGGCTAGCGTGCAGCTTCGCCGACGACTTTCCGCCATCGGCAGTGCCCGACGACGAACGGAGGAAACCATGGAGATTCAGGTTTTGGGTCCGTTGTCCGCCGCCGTGAACGGGGACTCTATCGTCCCGACCGCCGGGAAACCCAGACAGGTCCTTGCCCTGCTCGCGTTGTATCCGAGCCGCGTCGTGCCCGTCTCCACGCTGATGGAGGAGATCTGGGGAACGGAGTTGCCGCAGAGCGCGATGACCACGCTGCAGACATACATCATGCAGCTGCGCCGCTACCTCGGTACGGCGATGGGGCCCGGCGCGCCGGGCGCGGCGAAGGACGTTCTGGCCACTCGGCACGGCGGCTACATGCTGCAGATCCCGCCGGAGTCCGCGGACGTGTACACCTATGAGCGCCTGGTCGCCGAGGGCCAGCAGGCCTTCGAGGAGGGCAAGGACGAACAGGCCGCTCGCTGCTTCCGGCAGGCCCTCTCCCTCTGGCAAGGGCCCGCGCTGGTGGACGTGCGACTCGGTCCGGTCCTGAGCATCGAGGTCACGCGGCTGGAGGAGTCCCGGCTGATGACCATCGAGCGGCGGATCGACGCAGATCTGCGGCTCGGCCGGCACGCGGAACTGATCGCCGAACTCACCGACCTGATCGCCCGCCACCCCCAGCACGAGGGCTTGCACGCCCAGGCGATGGTGGCCCTGTACCGGTCCGGACGGCAGGCGTCCGCCCTGGACGTCTACCGGAAGCTACGGACGGGACTGATAGAGGAGATCGGGGTGGAACCCTCGCCGCAGCTGCAGAACCTGCACCAGGCCATGCTCGCGGTCGATCCGGAACTCGACGTGGTGGCCGGTCCGCGCCGCGGCTCCACCTTCGACCGGTACGCGGCCTAGAAGACTCATCAAGATCTTTACGAGTCTTCCAGGGCCTGTCCGGAGGATCCTGCCGGACAGTCCCTGGGTCCGCGAGTGCCCGGTCCGACCGCTGGCACGGCTGGGCCGACCTGACCGGCAGTCACGGCAAGCACCCGTTGCCGTACCGGAGCCCTGCGGTGGTTCAAAATCCTGGCTGCGGTCGGCTCCGTCTCCAGCGCGGTTCGAGGCTGTCTGGTGAATCTTGAAGTCTGCCCCGTGACATCAGGCGCGTGCGTGAAGGAGGACGGCATGCCGGACGAACAGCCGGTGCGACTGTGCTGCTTCGCACCCTCCGGTGAGGGCCCCTCCGTCTTCGACGACTGGGCGGCGAGCGTCGGCCCCGGGGCGCGGCCGGTCCCGGTCCTCCTGCCGGGCTGCACGATGCGGCGGACCGAACCCCCGATGACCGCGCACCGGGCACTGCTCGCCGCCGGAACCCGCCCTTTGCCGTACACGCTCCTCGCCGGGAGCCCGCGTCCGTCGGCTGATCCGTGCTCCGGCCACCGGATCCGGGTCCTCGTTCCGCTGTCCGGCCCCGTTCCGCGTTCCGGCGGGCGCAATGTGTGAAGAGAGAGGTGTTCAGATGTCTGGTGAGCGTGTGGGCAGGGCGAGGCACCGTATGCAACTGGCGGCGCCCGCCGGTGTGGTCTACGCGGTGCTCGCCGATGCGGTCAGGCTGCCGCTCTGTTTCTCCGCGAGCGTCCATGTGGAGCGGCTGGAGTCCGACAGCGAGCGGGAGCGTCTGCGGGTGTGGTCCCTTCTGGACGGGCAGTTGAGATCGTGGACCGCGTCGCGGCGCCTGGACCCGGTGGAGCGCCGCATCGAGTTCTGGCAGGAACGCTCCACGTCTCCGCTGGACTCCGTCACTGGCGCGTTGAGCATACGTGGCTGTGGGCCGCGCGACGCCGAGCTTGAACTGCAGTACGGCTTCAGCACCACCGGCGGCCTGCCCGACGACGCGGCGTGGGCGGCGTGGTGCGCCGACCTGAACCTCCGTATGCAGCTCGCCGACCTGAAGTGGTTCGCCGAACGGTGGACGCGCCTGGACGAACTGGCGCTGTCCTTCGAGCACTCGATACGCATCAACGGTCCGGCCGAGCTGGCCTACGACTTTCTGTACCGGGCGGGGGACTGGGCCGAGCTGGTGCCTCACGTTGCCCGGGTCGGCCTCACCGAGGACGCACCCGGGGTGCAGCGCATGGCGGTGGAGACGCTGACCGAGCACGGCTCGCAGACCACCGAAGCGGTGCGGATCTGCTTCCCGCACGCGGGCCGCCTCGTCTACAAGCGGACCGTGGTCCCTGAGCTGCTGGCGGCGCACACCGGCGAGTGGTCCATCGTCCCGGATGAGACGGGGGTGACCGTCACGGGGAAGCAGAGCGTCGTGCTGCGCGAGGAGAACATCACCGCGGTACTCGGCGAGGGCGCCGACCTCGCACGCGCCCGTCAGCACGTGAGGGCGGCACTCGGCTCGGAATGCCTGGCCCTGCTCACCCTGGCCAAGCAGCACGCCGAAGGCGCCGTGCGCATGCTGTGACGTCCCGGCCCAGTGCGGTGGTTCTGCCCGGCACGGCGAGCAGTTGCAGATGCTCGAGGTGATGCTCGCACTTCTCGCCGTGTCCCTCTTCGGCCCGGACAAGCGGCCGAAGGCCGTCCAGGACGTGGCGGCTCTCATCCGGAAGGTGCGTGCCTTCTCGGACGGTGCCCAGCGGCAAGCCCGCGAACAGCTCGGCCTCGAACTCGAGGACCTCGGGTTCGGGGACCCGGACCCTCGAGCGTTCCTCCGCAAGCAGCGGGCCGACGACGACCTGGGGATCAAGGAGACCGCCGAGGTCGCCGACACGGTGAAAGGGCATGGGAGCGAGCCGCCGACGAGGTCCGCTCCGCCGGCCGGGGGCGAGCGTCCGGCATTCGACGTGGACGCCCCCTGAACCGCTCGCTCTACGGGATCAGACGGTGGTGACGACCGCGTCGATGTCCAGTCGCGGTGAGCGCTCGAACCAGGCGTTCTCGCCCGGCCTGCCGATGTTGACGACCATCAGCGGGGTGTGGTCGGCGTCCAGGAACTCCTTCTGGACGCCGACGGAGTCGAAGCCGCTCATCGGGCCCGCGGCCAGGCCGGCGGCGCGGACGCCGAGGATGAAGTACGCGGCCTGCAGGGCGCCGTTGAGCAGGGCGGAGCGCTCGCGGACCGGACGCTGGGCATAGAACGCGTCCTTGGCCTGGGGGAAGTGCGGGAGCAGCTGGGGCAGTTCCTCGTGGAACTCACTGTCCGCGGAGAGGATGGCGACCAGCGGGGCGATCGCGGTTTTCGGACGGTTACCCTCGGTCATGTGCCGCACCAGGCGTTCGCGGGCCTCGGGGGAGCGGACCAGAAGGATGCGCAGCGGGGTCTGGTTGAAGGCGGTCGGACCGTACTTGATCAGGTCGTAGATCGCCTGGATCTGTTCGTCGGTCACCGGCTCGTCGGTGAAGGTGTTGGCGGTGCGTGCCTCACGGAACAGCAGGTCCTGGGCGGCAGCGTCAAGGACAAGCGACATGGATGCGATCTTCCTGGTGAGGGCGGTTCCGGCGCTCCGCCGTCTCCGCGATTGCGACTTCTGCGTGGCTCCGCACCGGTCACCGCTCGCGCACGTCGGTGGGTTCCGCCGCACCGGCGTCCTGCAGACCGAGGCCGGTGAAGGACTCCTCGTCGTCGAGACCGACGTGGGGTCGTTGCGGGCACGGCGCGTGTCGTTCAGCGGGCAGACGCCCAGTGCGAGGGCATGAAGGAGCGTGGTCGGGACAGCCGGTGACCGCATGGTCAACGGATCACTGGCCGGTGCGGCGACCGCGGAGAACAGGGCCCTGCCCATGACCATGCCGTGCCACCAGCAGGCCAGGCGCCCGCCGGTGAGCACGCCGGTGAGGTTGAGCGGCACGAGCAGCAGCGGCAGCTCGGAAGCGAACCCGAGACGAACACTCTGTGTTCCTCCGTCCGTACGCTGCCGGCGGTGCGCATCAGCCCTGGACGCCGTGGATCGCCCCGGTCACCGGACAGGAACTCGCCGTGTCGCCGGCCGCGGGCTCGACGGTCCGCGGCGACCTGTCCCGGCGGACGGAGCCGGGGCCGATGACGAGAGGGGTTTCCAGGGGCTTCGGATCAGGCACGGAGGCACCCGTGCCGAGGACCCTGACGTCGCTCATGCGGCTGTCCTCCCCTCACGCGTGTGGAAATCACGGCATGTACAGACCAGCGGCCGAGCGCTGTGGGCGGCTCACGAAACGCGAAGGGCGGGGCTCCTTTGGAGGGACGGCCCTACCTGCGTGAACTGCGGCGCTTGAGGCAGGCCCGAGTGATCGACTCGACCACGACAGCGGGTCCCGCGGTGACCGGCACCCTCGGCGCTGTCGATCTTGATCCAGCGTAGGGGTGTGTCCTGCTGGTTCCGAAAGGATCTCCACGACGGGCAGCCGAGCCGAACCGACAAATGCCCAGCTCATCCTGTCCCTCGAAAGGAGCTGCACCCAAACGCGAAAGTGCCCCGCCGGCCATGGGCGGCGAGGCACTGGGCGGAAACGGTGGCGCCGCCGCACCGGGAGCCCCCCGGGACGTCCGTCATCTCGCGGACACGGCGCCGGGCACCGATGCGGCCGGTGATACCCGGGTCGAGCCAGGCACCACCGGCCGCATGAACCTGACCTGTGGGTACGGGGGTGACCCCGGGTCAGGAGAGTGCTGTCTCCGTCGGCTCTGACGGGCTCCCAGCGGGCGCGTCATCGGACGCCGGCAGGGGACCGCCGCGCAGCAGCAGGGCGCTGACGACGGCGCCGACGGCGAAGATGGCGGTGCACCACCAGAACACCGTGGTGTACCCCTCGATCGACGCCAAGGAGAGCTGTTCCGGTGTCGGCTGTCCCTGCACGTTGCTCTCCAGCCAGCCGGTGGTGGCGGTGGCGGCGATCGTGTTGAGCAGGGCGACGCCGATCGCACCACCGACCTGCTGGCCGGTGTTGACGCATGCCGAGGCGATACCCGCGTCCTCGGGTGCCACACCGGAGGTGCCGGTGCGCAGCACCGCGGCGAAGATGAGGCCCATGCCGAGACCGGCCGCCATGGTCGGACCGAGCAGATGTGTCGCGTAGCCGGAGTCCGGGCCGATCCGGGTCAGCCAGGCCATGGCGGCCGCGGTGAGCAGCAGGCCGGCGGTGACCAGCGGCCTGGGGCCGGTCTTCGGCATCAGCTTCACGCCGCCCACGTTGGCGCCCACACCGGTGAGCACGATCAGCGGCAGCAGCGAGACACCAGAGACGATGGCCGAGTAGCCCAGGTCGGTCTGCATGTAGTAGATGAGGAACAGCATGACGCCGAACACGCCGGTTCCGACGAACAGCACGGCGAGGTAGGCTCCGCCGCGGTTGCGGTCGAGGACGATCCGGGGCGGCAGCAGCGGCTGCGTGGCGCGCGTCTGCCAGAATGCGAACACGATCAGCAGCACACCGCCGAGGGCGAGGAAGCCCCACGTCCCGGGAGTGCTCCAGCTGTCCTCCGCGGCGTTGGAGAAGCCGTAGACCACGGAGAACATGCCGCCCGTTCCCAGCAGCACACCGGGGATGTCCATCCGCGCGCCCGCCCTGGGCTGCTTGCGCAGCAGCATCGTGCCGCCGACGAACGCCGCTCCGGCGAAGAGCAGGTTGATGTACATGCACCAGCGCCAGTTCAGGCCGTCGGTCAGCGCACCGCCGATGATCAGGCCCAGACCCGTACCGCTGGCCGCGACCGCACTGTAGGCGCCGAAGGCCTTGGCCTTCTCCTTCGAGTCGGTGAACGTGGTTGCCAGCAGGGCCAGGCAGGCCGGTGCCAGCATCGCGGCGAAGACGCCCTGGCAGGCGCGGGCCGTCACCAGCATCCCGAAGCTGGTCGCGGCACCGCCGACGGCGGAGGCGACCGCGAAGCCGGTCAGTCCGACGAGGAAGGTCTCCTTGCGGCCGAACAGGTCGGACAGCCGCCCGAAGAACAGCAGCAGGCCTCCGAACGGCAGCGCGTACGCGGTTACGATCCACTGCCTGTCGGCGTCCGTGAACTCCAGCGCTTCCTGCGCCGACGGCAGTGCGAGGTTCATCACCGTCAGGTCGAGGCCGACCATGAGGTAGGCGGTGCAGATGACGGCGAGGATCAGCCACCGCCTCGGGTCCACGGCCGCCCCCGAGCTCGGCCCAGCCGCAGGGGCTGCGCTTGTTGCCATGATCATCTCCTTGTTCGCGTTGCGTCGAGCGGACTGAGGCCTCATCCCCTAAGACGGTCGCGTCGGCCGGTCTGTGACATGGTCTTGGCGAACCGGGCCGGATGGCCGCATCGATCACGTGGTTCTGCCCGGCTCGACGGTGCCGGGCCGGGCAAGACCGGGGAGAACAGGGCGATCCGGTCGACGTGCCAGGAGGGCGGACCCGGCCGTCGACGCCGTGCGGCGGCGGGCCGGGTGCCGCACCCGGCCCGCCGCCGCGGAGTCAGTCGACCTCGCCCTTGATGTGGCGCTGCACGAACTCGTAGGCGCGGTCACCGAACTGCGCGCCCCACTCGATGGACCTGTCGACCGTCGTCTGGAAGTGCACGCCGCCCCACACCCGGCTGTCGCCGCAGTCGCGGGTGAACTTGGTCCAGGTGTCCCAGCGCAGCTCCATGTCCTTCGCGGGCACGAGACCCGGCTCCGTCTGCCCGGAGCCGGCGGGGAAGGTGTACGTCCAGTCCAGGACGTCGTCGCCGAGGAAACGCCGCGCCGCCTGCGCCTCCGCGGAACAGAGCGTGGTGGAGCCGGAGAGGTACTCCGGGTGGTCACCGACGGGCAGGTAGGCCGACCACTCGTTGGCGGGCATGTCGTGGACCGTGCCCTTGCCGACGCCGCCCCAGGCACTGATCTTCTTGCGGCCGTACACGTGCTGGACCGCGGTGAACGGCCGCACGGCGTTGTACTTGACCTTCCAGCTCCAGGCGGCGATCAGGTCGTCGAACCGTGCCAGGGCGGTCACCGCGTACAGGTGGCACCAGCCGTCCAGGTCCAGGTCGTGGCTGAGAGCCGCGGCGCCCGGCGCCAGGGCGATGCCCGCCAGCTTGTTGTCGAACCACTCGGCCATCAGCTTCTTCTCGTCGGTGAGCGTGGCCGACGCCTCGATGACCTCGTCCACCGAGCGCTTGTACTTGCGGACGTTGGTGTGGGTGGAGTGGTCGGGCGCGGGAACCGGGAACTGCTTGGGGTTCCGGTAGGTGTACGGCTTGACCAGGGCAAGCTGCGGGGTGACGAACGACTGGATGACCCAGATGCCCTTGTCGCCCGGGCCCCCGCCGACGCGGCGCTGGTGGGGGTGGAGCGCCGGCTGCCAGTGCGAGGGGTTGACCACCTTGTAGGGGGAGTTCACGGGCCGGTAACCGGTGTAGTCCTCGTAGGGCTTGCCGTGGTATTTGCGGCCCACGTTGCCCAGGTGGTTCATGCCGTCGTTCGCGCGGGCCCTGGCGACGGCCTTGCCGGCTATGTTGCCGATGCCGACCGGGGTGGTCGGGTCCTCCGACCTGTCGTCGGGGTCCAGGCCGACCGCGGTGAACCCGGCCCGCATGACCGGCACCCGCTCCTTGAACACGCCCTCCAGGACCCGCAGCGAGGCGTACAGGCCGGCGATGTTCTTGTTCCTGTTGGTGGCGGCCTCGCCGGCGGGGCGGCGGCCGATCCGGGAGTGGAGGCCGACCGCGGTCGGGTGGTAGGGCGCCATCGCGTCGAACCACGACAACTGGAACAGGGTGGTGATCCAGATGTAGACGGATGCGTCCATGGGACCGATCACGCCTTCCTCGGGGAAGACCCCCTCGGCTCTGGTGATGATCAGGTCCCGGATGAAGTTGTCCTTGTCGAAGTCGAAGTCGACCGCCGGAGGCTCCGCCGCGGCGCCGGGCTCGGCGGCGGCGGCCGTTGCGGTGTTCCCCAGGGTGGCCAGGGCCGCGGCCGTGGCACCGCCGATCAGCAGTGACCTGCGCCGCGGTGAGAGGCCTGAGACAGGGGAACGCTCGGACGTCGTCATGGATGGTGTCCTTTCTCAGAAAAGAGATCTGCGGTCCGGGGTCAGGCCCGGTGGCAGACCGCGCCCGAAGGCGTTGGCGGTGGTGCGGGTGCTGCGCCGTCGACTGTTCCGTGCGTTTTCGTCCGCGCTCTGCGGCGCCGCCGGGAAAGTGTTGTGCCTGTTACGGCTGCTCTTTGTGGACTGCCATCTGCCGAATGGGTTCGTACCCGGCCGGAAGCTGGTAGTAAGAACAGACCTCAAGGAATTCCTTGTCGCGCGTCCACTTGACGGCGAAAAGGTTTATTCGCTCGCCGGTATAAGCCCGCGGAGCGCGTGTCACAAAGTTTTCGAGATGCGGTCCCACAGGAATGGGGACCGTCGACAGGTCCAGGCCTGCACCCGGCGGGGGAGCAAAGGCGACACGCAGGATGTCCGGAGAATCCCAGCCTAGGGTGATGTTGGCCCTGAACGAATTGGAGGCGAACTCCAGCATTCGCTCGTCCGGCTCTGTCATCCCGATGTCGCCGAGCATCGACCGGATGGCCCCCGGCCGGGGGCGGCTCTCCGCGGTGAACTGGAAGTACAGACTCACCGTCTTGCTCTTGTAGTTGACCCCGATCATCACCACGTTGTCCAGGCCGTAGCGGGCGAAGAGGCCGGCGTTCTCGGCCACCGCGCGCGGCATGGACGGGATGCCGGCAAGCTCCGACACCTTCTGCAGGTCACGGGGGAAGTGCGCGTACAGTTTCCGGAAGCCGCCGACGACTCCGCAGTCGGCGAAGTGCTCGGCGACGGCGCAGCGCTCCCGGAGGTCCGAGAGCAGGGCGGCGACGGGATGGTCGGTCTCGGTGACGAAGCCGTGCGCCAGCGCGTGGGCATACGGATCGTCGATCCTCGGAGGCACCGCGAGGCCGTAGTCGAGCTCGCCCGCATGGTGCTCGCCGGCTTGAGCGCTGAAGACGACCCCGCCTTCAGCGAAACCGTTCCGGTATTCGGAGAGGACGGGCCAGATTTTCTCGCGTGAACAGGGGGCGCCCACCAACCGGGCCGTTTCCTCAATAGCTGAGTAGAGTTCTTCCGCGTCGGTTTCCCCGGACACCTTTCCTCCAAGCAGTCAACGTCAGAAATAGTTTCCACTGGAAATGTGGCCGCCCGCCCGACGGGTGAAGTGTGGCCCCGGTGACCCAGCGGAAATTCGCTGTCTTCTCCGGGCGGGGGTGTCCGAGTCCATCGGCCTCGATAGCGCCTTTTCGGGCAGTTCCCCATTTTGCGGTAAACGGCACAACCGGTTCGTCAATACCAAACCGCTTGACCCGTATTCTTGCCCGCAATAGCCAGGGAGTGCAAGGTCGATCGGCGCTGGCGGCGCTTTGTTCCAGTGGCCTTCGAGTGAAATGAGATCTTCCCTGGACGGCGCTCCGAGAGGCGGGGGAAAGTGGAGTGGGCCACCCGGGACGAGCGCTGAACGGTCTCAGCGGTCCGTTTTCCGGACACCTGGGTGCCTGGGGCATCGCGTGAAACCGGTTCGACGGAACCGGACAAGATCATTTCTTGCAATGACCCCGGACAGGGAGCGAACGGGCCCTGCCGGCCCGCCGGCAGGGCCCGAGGACAGCGAACCGGCGGTGGCTCATGCCGGGTAGAGGCCGTAGCGCCGGTCCCGTCCCCGCAGGTCTTCAAGAGCTGCGTCGAAGTCGGCCCGCGTCATGTCGTTCAGCAGGGTGGGACAGAAGTGCATCTCGGCGAACGGCGACATCAGCGGGTAGAAGGACGACATACGCACGTGCCCGCCAGGGCGTATGAGGAAGTCGACCGGCTCGGGGACGTAGGCGTGGTCGGCCAGGATCTCCTCGGTCAGGGCCGGGATCTTTCCGTTGAACTTGTTGAAGATGCCGATCACCTCGTGGGCGAGGGACATGCCCATGATGAAGTGCAGAGTGAAGTCCGACTGCTTGTCGGACTTGTCCCGGAGCGCTTCCAGCTCCGTCAGCCAACGCTCGGGCACGACCTCGAGCGTCCCGGAGTAGTTGAATTTGAGGCTGTCGTGACAGCGTCGCACCACCTCGGTGAACGCGTTCATGGCCGTGGCCACCTGCGCCTCGGAGCGGCTGTAGTTCGCGACGGAGGAGACCGTGACGTAGAAGGTCGTGAAGCCCTCCTCCCTGGCCCAGCCCGTGAACTCGACGAGCTTGTCCGTCATGGCCGCGTAGCTGTCGTCGAGGGAGAGGCCCTGCTTCTGGGACCAGCGGCGCATTCCGTCCGGCAGCAGCATCAAGTTGGTCACCGTGATCTCCTCTGGTTACGTGATCTGTCGTTCGGAAGTGTCCGAGCGAGCGTCGACACGGATGAAGAAAGGGGACGCAGCGCTCTCGGGGCCTGGCGGCCAGGCCCGGTGGACAGGAGTTCTGCGTCCCCGGCAGTGCCCTGTCGGCCGCACGGCACTGCCTCACGCGGCGACGGTCACCAAGGGGTTCCGCAACAGGCCCGGACCCGGCCGGTCACGCGACCTTCGTCGCACTCAGGATGGCTTGTACGGGGATGACGTCCGGCGGGATCTCGGCGGCGTTCTTGGTGATCGCCTTTGTCACCTTGAACCCGCACTCCTCCAGCCAGCTCTGATAGACCGACAGCTTCTGCGGTCCGCCCTGGCCCATGGTGCATCCGATGAAGAAGGCCGGGAAGAAGTCGACGTTGTAGTTGTCGGTCTCCTTGATGTTCTCCGGATACACCGGCACCAGAATGTTCACCTGCCCGCCGACCACGAGCGACTTGTTGACGCCCCTCAGGATCCTGAGCACGTCGTCCTTGTCGAACATGTCCAGGAAGTGCTTGATCAGCACGACGTCGAACCCCTTGGGGATTTCGTCGAAGACGTTGCCGCCGATGAAGGAGAGATGCTCCTCCAGGCCTTCGGCCCTGAAGTTCGCCAGGCACTCCGCTTTCTTCTCCGGCAGGTCGAAGGTGGTCACCCGGAGCCCGGGCGACGGCTTGTGCCGGTAGGTGTGGATCGCCCCCAGGCCGGTGTTGCCGGCGAGGTCGAGCACCTGGGCGCCGGAGGGGACGTCGACGTTGCCGAAGAACCAGGGGTCGATGTGGGCGGTGACGGTGTTCATCAGCTTGAGCCAGGCGTCGTTCAGGTCCTGGTGGTCGGCCACGGCGTCGTACAGGGTGCCCTCGGCGCCGTACAGCTCCTTCAGGCCGACGACCGTGCCGGTCCGCGCGCTCTCGGTGAGGTGGAACAGCTGCCGCAGCGCGGTGACCTTGATCAGGTTCATGTAGGCGAGCGCTCGCTTGAGGTCGCTCTCGGCGACACCCGCCAGCGCATCGAGGGAATAGCCTCCGGACTCCGCGTCATGGGCGACGAAGCCCTCCTTGACCAGCAGGAAAAGGAGCTGTTCCACGGCATCCGGCTTGGCCCCGGCGGCCTCGCCCAGTTCCGCCGCGGTCAGGCCCGGGGTTTCACGGAGCAGGTCGATGATGCCGAGTTCGAAGCAGGACAGCAGGCTCATGAACCGCGAGGGTCCCACCATGTACTCGCGGAATCGGGCAAGCGTGGCTTCCGGTGTCAAGGTAATGGTCCCTTTCGCGTCAGTTGATTCCACCGCCGCGGCGATGGGCTGGTCACGGGTCACGCCCGCTCCTCGGGCTGCTCCACGAACCGGCGGGCCAGCGCGAGCCGCTGCACCTTCAGCGTTGCGGTCCTGGGCAGCTCGGCCTGCGGAATCTGGACCGGATCGGCCAGCTGGGGGAAGTCGGCGACGGCCGCCCGCCAGCGGTCCCGGTCCAGCGGCTTGTCGTCGACGGTGCAGATCACCGGAACCGGCTCGGAGTTCGGTCCCTGCACCACGACCAGCTCGCTCAGCTCGCTCAGCTGGCCCAGCACCACGTCCTCGACCTCCAGGGAGCTGCGCACCCCGGAGATCATGTCGACCTCCCGGTCGAGCATGTGCAGGCAGCCGAACCTGGTGCGGTAGCCGACGTCGCCGGTCCGCCACCAGTCGCCCTTGCGCTGGGAGTCGTACCGCTCCTGCTCGGCGAAGTAGGTCTTCGCCAACCCGTTCCAGGCGACCTCGATGAAGCCCGGGTTCTGCTCGGACGGGGGGTTGCCGTCCCGGCTCACCACGCGGACCTTCGCGGCGCCCTTCGGCATGGCCCAGCCGACGCAGCGTCCGTTCGCCTTGTGGGCGGAATCGCGGAAGTAGGCGCGGCCGACGGCCGGGCCTACCTCGCTCTGTCCGTAGATCTGGAAGAACAGGGCCCCTCGCCGGTGGGAGGAGTTGAGCAGCCGGCTCATCGTCCTGGGGTGAATCGCGTCGAACGTGCTGCTGAAGACCTTCACCGACCCGAACGGCATGCGCGGGTCCTGCGCGAGGTGCTCCCACTCCATCAGCGAGTTGGGAAGCGCCTCGACGAGCACCGGCCGGTGCTCGATGAACTGCTCGGCGACGTCGGAGGGATCCGATTCCTTCAGGAGCAGGACCGGGAACTCCTTGAGAAGCGCCAGCGACATCGCCGCGACCATCCGCGAGTGCACGAAGGGGATGTGGATCGCGACGGTCTCCTTCTTCCGCATCAGGGCGAGGAGCCGCCACTGCGGCAGGAGGCGGAGGCCCTGGGTGCGGGGTGTGTGCACCACGAGCTTGGGGATGCCGGTGGTGCCGGAGGTGTGGGTGATCACGGCGGCCGCGTCGATCGGCCGGACCACCGGCCTGACCCGCGGCGCACCGGCGAGTCCGGTGAGCGAGACCGCCCCCGGTCGGTCGCCGTTCACGGTGATCACCCGCGTGGTGAGATCCGCGAGCGGGACCTCAGCCAGGACGTCCAGCTTGTGCACATCGGTGAGCAGGTTCGGCCGGCCCACCCGCTCGATCAGGGCACCGACGGTCGCGGCGTCCAGGGCGGGCGAAAGCATCACGACGATTGCTCCGATGCGAGACGCCGCGGCGGCGAGCATCCAGATGTCGGCGTTGTGGGTCTTGTGGATCACCACGTGTTCGTCGGGCCGGACACCAGCCGCCCACAGGCGGCCCGCCAGGTCGTTCACGTGACCGGCGTACTGGGACACCGTCAGTCGCCGTCCTGCCTCGGGCAGGACGTCCAGGTCGTGGTCCAGGGTGATGGACGTCGCCCCGTTCACGGCCGCGGCCATCTCCGGCAGCAGGCCGATGTGCAGACCGCGCTTCTGTATCGATTTGTAGGCTGTGGAGCCCTTCATGGGACTGTCTCCTTCAGGCACACTGCGAGGTCAACGGTGCACTGTGCGGGGTCCGTGCGGGGCCGGCCGGCGCATCGGGCCGGGGGGGCTGCGAGACCGGAGCCGGTGCGGCTCGCCCGGAGCTCGCGGCGCCCCGGTGGCCGACGTGATGGCGGCGGAAACCGGCCGGGGAGTGCCGGGAGCCTGTGGACACCCCCTCAAGCACCGCTCGACGACTCCCGGCCGAGCCGGGCGGTGGGCCCGGAGTACCTCGTTCCGCAGGTCGGCCGAGGCCTCCGGGACCGGGCTGCGTGCCCTATGCGGTACGTCGGCCGGAGGCCGCGTGGGAGAGCAGCACGGCCCGGAGGGTTTCGGCGACCCGCTCGACCTGGTCCGTGCTCAGTTCGGCATGCATGGGTATGGCGAGGTTGCGGCGGAAGAGATCCGCCGAGACCGGGCACGTCTGCTTTGTCTCGAACACGGGCTGCACGTGCGTCGCCCATGTGCCGTGTCCACAGCCGATGCCCTGAGCCCGCAGGTCCGTGGCGACCGCCGCGCGGTCCACGCTGTGATCCAGCGTCACCATGTAGGACTGCCAGGCGTGCGTGCGGTCCTCGGGCACCTGCGGAAGCGTGAGGAGTTCCTCGTCGGCGAGCAGTTCGGCGTAGCGTGCCGCGACGGCCCGACGACGCTCCAGCAGCTCGTCGATCCGGCCGATCTGCACCTGTAGGATCGCCGCGGCGATGTCGGACAGCTTGAAGTTGTAGCCGACCTCGGTGAACTCCGGGATCGGCAGGCCGACGACCTGCGCCTGGTCGAAGATGCTTCCGATGCCGAAGGACGACCGCAGCCTCGCGTCCGCCGCGACCGCCGGGTCGGCGGCGATCAGCGCACCGCCCTCACCGCTCGTGGCCCCCTTGCGCCCGTGGAAGGACAGACAGGCCACCTCAGCCAGCGCACCCGCCTCGCGCCCCCGGTACGTCGCACCGACCGCGCAGGCGGCATCCTCGACGACGAACAGCCCGTGGCGGTCGGCGATCGCCTGCAGCTGCGCGTAGTCCGCGGGCATACCGACCGTGTCGACCGCGATCACACCCGCGGTCCGAGGACCGATCAGGTCCGCCACCGCCTGCGGGTCCACGGTGCCGGTGTCGGCACGTACATCGGCGAAGACCGGCGTCGCGCCGACGTAACGCACCGCGTGGGCGGGCGCCGGGAAGGTGTAATCGGCGACGATCACCTCGTCGCCCGGCCTGACGCCGAGTGCGAGCATGGCCAGGTGCAGCGCGGCACCGCAGTTGCTCACCGCAACCGCGTCACCGGCGCCGTAACGCTGCTTCAGCTGGGCTTCCAGCGCCTTGCCCCTGGGGCCCTGACCGGCCGGCCAGCCCGAGGAGAACACCTCTGCGACCGCCGCCAGCTCCTGCTCGCCCAGGCTCGCGTGAACCAGGGGGATCGTGTTTGTTCTGCTCATCTCCGTTACGCTCCGTGCTCCGATGCCGACGGGGAAGAAAGAGGAGTGGGGGGTTCATAGCGAAGCGGAGTGATCTGACTGACGTCATAGCGCTGACGCATCTGCTCCACGGCCTCGGGATCCACCGCCCCGCCGGCCGCCCAGATCTCCGCGATCTCCTCGAAGTAGTACTCGTGATAGGGCGACGGGTAGCACTGGAACAGCATGCGTGCCGGTTCGTCCGAGGCGTTCCTGAACGCGTGCGGGATTCCCGGAGGGACGAACATGCAGGCACCCTCGGTCGCCCGGACAACCCCGTCTCCGGCCGGGGACTCCCAGTCGTGCCAGGAATCCTCAGTGCGCCTGGTCGGCTCGAACGCCAGGAGCTGCAGCTCCCCCTCCAGGACGTAGAAGAACTCCTGTGAATCCTTGTGGACGTGCGCCCCGACGTCGAATCCGGGCGGCACGACCACCTCGAAGATCGATACCGAGGAGCCATGCGCCTTGGTGGCCTTGAAGGTCACCTCCTGCGCCTTTGTGATCAGCTTTCGCCCGTGGCCGGGCGGCACGATGAGGCCGGTCATGCGGTGTCGTCCATCTCTACCGGTGTTTCGACGCCCCAACGGCCCAGTGCCATCTCCGCGGTGATTCCGGGACCGAACCCCGCGATCAGGCCGGTGGCATCGGGCTTCAGGGTGTCCTCTTCGAACAGCCTGCGCGCGGCGTCGAGTACGACGGCGCTGGCGATGTTCCCGTACTCGGTCAGGGTCGCCCAGCTGTGGCGGAACACCTGACGGTCGACGTCGAGGAACCTGGCGAGATCGTCCAGGATCCGTGGACCGCCGGCGTGGACGATGTAGAAGTCGAGGCTGCCGACGTCCCAGCTGTGGTCCTTGGCGAACTCCCGCAGCACCGGGGCCAGCGGTTCCATCGTCCCCGGCACGCGACGGTCCAGCTGGAAGTGGAAGCCGGTGTCACGCACGGAGTAGGAGATCCAGTCCTCGGTGTTCGGGATGAGATACGAGGCGTTGCGCTCCAGCTCTATGCCGACGCCCCCGTTGCCCCGCACCACGGCGGCCGCGACCGCGTCGCCGAAGAGCCCGTCGGACAGCAGTGAGCCGATGTCGTCCGCGTCGGGCTGGTAGCACAGCGAGCACAGCTCGCACGACACGATCAGGACGTTGCTGCCGGGGTGGGCCGTGCAGAAGTCGTGGGCCCGGTTGACCGCTGCCCCGCCCGCCGCGCACCCCAGCTGTGCGATGGGTATCTGGCACGTTTCGGACGGGAATCCGAGCGTGTTGATCAGCCATGCGGTCAGCGACGGCATCAGGAATCCGGTGCACGATACATATATGATCGCGTCGATGTCCCGCGCCACCACGTCGGCGTTCTTCAGGGCCTGTTCGACGACCTCGGGGGTGCGCTTCTTGGACTCGATCTCGTAGATGCGGTTGCGTTCCGTCAGGCCCGGGTGCATCAGTGTCTTCTCGATGGGCTGAACGATATGCCGCTTCCGCACCCCCGTGTTCCGAATCAGGCGCAGCGCCAGAGGAAGTTGAGGCTTTCCACCGTGGACTCTTTCAGCAAATTCCAGAGTCTCTTCCATCGTGATGACGTATTCCGGAGCACTCACAGCGGGCTTGCATAGCCTGGGCATATCTGGGATCTACTTTCTCTAAGTCTGCCTTCTGTACGTAAAGAGCCCTTCGCTCACTCCCGGTGCTGCCCGGTCGGACGACAGCGAGGTCGGCCGCATGCGCGACCACGGCGCATTGCGCTCAGATTCCAGAAGCCTTCGGGGACGCCTGCGGGCATCACGGTGCGGGGGGCCGGAGTGTGTGATTTCGTCCGCCCGTCCGGCGGTGGCCCGGCCGCTGCGGAACTGGTCGTTCCGGTCGGCCGGAACGACCAGTTCCGCAGCGGGCTCTGCACCCGGCGCCGCCTCCCGCGCCGCCCACGGGCAGTCGGGTCAATGCCGTCCAGGAGCCCGCACGCAGAACCCGTGGAGGGAAGGCAGGGATGAAGTGTGGGTGAGAAACACCGCTCGAAGCCCTGTGGGCGTTCGGACGAACGCGTCCGGATGGGGCGTCACATGCCCGAAACGAACCCGGCCTCGCCCCTACGCCGGTGGCGCGGTACCCAATCCACCGCCGCATCAAGGAATTTGGGCAGGGAAGGCTTGCTGAAATAGTGACACGGATTGCGTCACCGCGCCAAGGGCAGCTTAAAGTGACGTGGCTCACGTCAATCGACGGTGTGTGCGGCCCGGTGATCCGTCTCGCGGCGAAGTGCCCGATCAGTCCGCCGTGTCGCGTTCCGACGGCAGGATCAGGGTGGGTTCGAGGACGACACGGGGGGCGGGCTTTTCGGACGCACCCGCAGGCATGTGCCGCACGCCCCGCTGCTGGCGCCATCCAGCCTGGGCGACCACCACGGCGACGTACGGGATGAGGACGGCGCCGGCCAGGGCGCAGACCGAGAGGGCGGGCCAACGGCTCCAGGTGAGGGCCATCAGGACCACGCAGCCGCTGCGCACCAGCATGGCCACGAGGTAGCGGCGCTGGCGGCTGCGCAGATCCTGCGTCAGGCCGGTGTGTGCCGCGGTGATGGACTCGACCCGGGGTTCGTCCCGGCGCCGCCATGGGGTTCTGCTCATCGGGCCTCCGTGGACACCGGCAGGGGCGCCGGACAACCGGAAGGGGGACGGGTCCCTGACGCCTCGACGGCGGCGCGGGTGACCGTCTCCTGATCACCCGCGCCGCCGTCGCCGACCCGGCCCTTTGCTCTGGGCCGCCGGGTCAGTGCAGTTCCTGGTCCGGCTCCCTCTGCTGGACGGGGCGCCGTGCTGCGGCCTCCAAGGGGCCGTTGGACGGGTGACCGGCGTGTTCCCAGGCCTGCTCCAGCTCCTGCGGCGTCGGCTTCACGACCTGCTCGCCGTAGAGCCAGTGGCTGAGCCGGTGGCGCAGCACCTGCTTGCGGCCCCGTGGGTTGGGCACGCCGTCGTGCTCCGTCGCGGGCGCCGGCAGCGGCTTGTAGTCCTCTCTGGCCAGCAGCCTGTACTCGTGGCCGCGGTCGACGCGCTCGTGCACCTCGACGAACTCGCCGTGCGGCAGCCTCTTGATCCTTCCGGTCTCACGGCCGTGCAGCAGCTTGTCCCGCTCCCGCCGCTGCAGACCCAGGCAGATTCGCTTGGTGATGACGTACGTCAGTGCCGGGACCAGGAAGACTCCGATCCGTACCGTCCAGGTGATGGAGTTCAGGGACAGATGGAAGCGCTCGGCCAGGACGTCGTTGGCGCCGCCGAAGAACAGCACCAGGTACAGGGAGACGAACGCGCAGCCGAAAGCGGTCCGCGTGGGATGGTCGCGCGGCCGGTCGAGAAGGTGGTGCTCGCGCTTGTCCCCGGTGACCCATGCCTCCAGGAACGGCCACAGGGCGATCACAGCCATCATCACCGTGGGCAGAATGACGGCCGGGATCAGGATGCCGAGGCTGAGGGTGTAGCCGCCCGGGAGGACGACCTCCCAGGGGGGCATGGCCCGCAGGGCGCCTTCGAGGAAGCCCATGTACCAGTCCGGCTGCGATCCCTGGGAGATCTGGTCGGAGCGGAAGGGACCGTACTTCCACACGGGATTGATCTGAGCGATGCCCGCCATCAGCGCGAGCACGCCGGTGACCAGGAAGAAGAAGCCGCCGGCCTTGGCCGCGTAGTTCGGCATGAAGGGCTCGCCGACGACGTTCTGCTCGGTGCGGCCCGGGCCCCGGAACTGGGTGTGCTTGTGGTAGAAGACCAGGATCAGGTGGACCGTGAGCAGGACGAAGATGATTCCCGGGATCAGCAGGATGTGCAGGGGGTAGAGCCGGGGCACGATCTCGGTTCCGGGGAACTCGCCGCCGAACAGCAGCATGTGCGCGTATGTGCCGACCAGCGGGATGGCGAGCGTGATGCCCGAGGCGATGCGCAGGCCGGTGCCGGAGAGCAGGTCGTCGGGGAGCGAGTACCCGAGGAAGCCCTCCAGGGTGACCAGGACGAGCATCACGAAACCGATCAGCCAGTTCAGCTCACGCGGCTTGCGGAACGATCCGGTGAGGAAGTGCCGCAGTGTGTGCAGACAGAGCGAACCGATCATGACCAGGGCCGCCCAGTGGTGCAGCTGGCGGATGAACAGGCCGCCGCGCACCTCGAAGCTGATCTCCACCGTGGAGGCGTAGGCCTCCGTCATCAGAAGACCCCGCAGCGGCTCGTACGGGCCGTCGTAGACGACCTCGGCCATGCTCGGGTCGAAGAACAGGGTGAGCCAGATCCCGGTGAGGATCAGTATGACGAAGCTGTAGAGCGCGATCTCGCCGAACATGAAGGACCAGTGCTCGGGAAACACCTTGCGGACCAGGAACCGGAAGTGGTAGATCCCGAGCCGCCCGTCCACCCAGTCGGCGACGCGTTCGCCCTTCGGCGTCTCGGTCCGTGTGCCCTGCGGCGCCGTTTCGGTCGTGGTCATACCCGTGCGCCCTCCCCTCGCCGCTCGGCTGTCACAGGCACACCAGGCCCGGCCGACACGCGGCCGGTGGTCCAGGTGGCCTGCCGCGGCGCTAGCGGGCCCGTGCCCTGGAGCAGCTGGAACGGTATCGACGCGCGACGCGGCAGGACAACCGGCCTCGAGCCGGAGCCCAGGCGGAACTCGACCGTTTCTCGAGCGAGTTGCGAGTCGCGAGGGTGAATATCGGCCTCCTTCGTCAGCAACAGGCCATGATCAAAAGGGCTGTTACCGGTGCGCAGCACCCACTTTTGACATAACTCCGCGCGTATAAAGTCTAGTTGATTCATTCTCCACATACAGGAAAGCGTAGGGCCGGGCTTGGAGCGGCTCGCAGCCGGGTACGACGTGCCGTGCGGTTCCCGAGTGCGGTGCCTACGGTCTGCGCCGGTCGTGGGCGGGCCCCGCGGCCGGCCACTGCGTCACGGAGCCTGCGGTGGTCCTGCGCCGGGGAGCGGAGCCGGCGCAGGCACCGGGGGCAGGGGCGTCCGCGGCGGCGGAGCGGCGAGGACGCGCGTCCGGGCCGTGGGTGGTGCTGGGCGGCGCCGACGGGGCCGGGCCGCGCGGGCCCCGGAGCACGGCCCGCAGCACACCCGGCCGCACCGCTGCGGCGGGCGGGGCGGCCGCTTGCAGCAGTTCCAGCAGCAGCGTCGCCGCCTGCGGGTCGGTGGTCGCGGCAGCCGCGATCCGGGCGGCGTACCGCCTGTCGAGCCGGGCGCGCACTTTGGCCCGTGGTCCACTGGTCCCGCCGGCCGCGCAAAGACCGCGGGTGCTCATTCTCCAGGCGGGGGCCAGCTGGTGGGCGAGGGCCCGGCGCAGCCGGTAGGAGAGGCCGACCGTGGTGCCGTGGGCGATGAGCATGTGGTCGAGGAGGAGGGCGGACTGTACCGCTGTCGTCATGCCCTGGCCGTGGGCCGGGTCGAGGGCGGCGAAGGCGTCGCCGATGACGAGGAACTGGTCGGGCCAGCGGCGCAGCCTCTCGTAGTGGCGCCAGCGGTTCCCGGTGCGGTCGCAGCCGTAGACCGGCCCGAGGGGCGTGGCGGCCTCGACGACCTCGCGCAGCAGCGGGTGGCGCAGGGCGCCCGCGGCGCGCAGCAGCCCGGCGTGACCGGCGGGCGGACGCTCGCCGTCCCCCGTGCACAGCGTGACCGACCAGCGGCCGCCCTCGATGGGGTTGAGCATGCCCTGGGCCGGATCGTCCGCGGAGGCCATGAGCAACAGGCTCTTCCAGTCGGCGACGTGGCCGACGGGCGGGGCGAGCAGGGCGGTGGCGTACGTGGTCTTGGCCTCGGTCACCGTTTCCGCGGGCGGCTCGTAGCCGAGCTCGGCGAGCCATTGGGGCGCACGCGAACCGCGTCCGGTGGCGTCCACCACGAAGTCGGCGGACATCGGGCGCGGGGCGCTCCATCCGCCGGGCGTCTTCCGGTCCCGGCCGCGCACCCATACGCCGGTGACGGTGTCGTCGCGGCCGGGCAGCAGGGAGACGGCCTCGTGCTCCTGCAGAAAGGTCACCTTGGGGTCGGCGAGCAGCCGGTCGCGTATCACCGCGTCGATCAGGTCACGGCTTGCGCTCAGCATCGACAGGCCGGAGTCGAACCGGGGCAGCCAGCCGCACGGGCCGAGCAGCAGCATGTCCTCGGGCATGCGGACGCGCACCGCTCCGGCCTCGGTCAGGTCCCGGTCCATGCCGGGAAACAACCGCTCCAGGCCCTGGTGGGCGGCTGCCATGAGGCTGTGGGTGTGCCGTGCCTGGGGCACGCCCCGGCGCCGGGCCGGCCCGCGTGGCACCCAGTCGCGCTCGATCACGGTGACCCGGTCCATGAAGTTGGCCAGGGCCCGCACCGCGGTGAGCCCGGCGATGCCCGAGCCGATGACCACGGCGTGGCCGTGGCCGTCGCCCCCGTTGATGACACCTGCTTCGGGCATTAACTCGCCTCCCCTCCGCATGGGTTGTGGTTGCATCATGCAGTGCACAGTTGTCCGCACGACAGAATTCGACCGGTTGAGGGCAACGAGTTCGAGCGGCTGTCGAGGCGGCCTCGAGGAGGATTCGAGGAAGGCTCGAGCGAGGGCGGCGGGAAGCCGGGTCGGTGGGGACTCGGAGGGTCCGGCCCGCCGCTGGCACCGGCGGCCCCGCGCTCCCGGCCGAGGGCAGCGCGGGGCCGGTGCGCGGGCGGGCCCGGCGTCACCTCGTGGAGCGGCATGCCGCCACGGTGGCCGAGGGCGGGCACGGACGGCCGCACTCCGCCGGCCGGGTGCCGTCGGCGTGACGCCGCGCCGACGGGCGGCCCCGGACGTGCGCCCGTCCTGCGGCGAAAGGACCCGGGCGCGGCGGGACGACGGCCGGGCGGGGACCAGGTTCCTCCCTCAGCGGCGCCCCTCGCGCATCAGTCGCCTCCGTCACGGCGCCGCGGCCCGCGAGCGCGCACCGGCCCGGTGAGTGCCCGGTCGACCAGGGGACCGGCGAGGCCGGTGTAACCGGCCGGGTCGAGCAGCGCGGCTGCCTCGCCCCGGCTCAGCACGCCGGCGAGCTGCGGAAGTTCGGCCAGCACGTCGGCCAGCGGCCGGCCGGTCCGGGCGGCGAGCACCGATGCCCGGGCCAGCAGTTCCTTGGCCACCGTTTTGCCCAGGCGCGGCGCCAGGACGGCCGAGACCCGCTCGGAGACGAGCTGCCCGCCGGTCGCCTCGAGGTTGGCGCGCATCCGCTCCGGGTGGACGGTGAGCCCCCGCACGAGTTCGACGGCTGTGTGTGCGGCTCCGCCGGTGAGCCGCAGGCACTCGCGCAGCGGCTGCCACTCGGCGTGCCACATTCCGGCCGAGCGCTCGTCCTCGGCCGGCAGGCTCTGGATCAGTACGGTGGCCAGGGCGGGCACCTGGAGGGCGGCGGAGCGGATCAGGGTGGCGAGCACGGGGTTGCGCTTGTGCGGCATTGCCGACGAGGCACCCCGCCCGGCGACTGCGGGCTCGGCCACTTCGCCGACCTCGGTGCGGGTGAGGACCAGCACATCCGCGGCGATCTTGCCGAGGGCCCCGGTCGTGTGGGCGAGGGCAGCCCCCAGGTCGGCGACGGGGGTGCGCAGGGCGTGCCAGGGCAGGACGGGGACGGCCAGCCCGGTCTCGGCGGCGAAGGCGGCGCCGAGTTCGTCGAGCACGGCCGTGGGGTCGGAGTCCTCGTCCGCGTGCTGCAGATAGCCGGCCAGGGTTCCGGCCGCGCCGCCGAGCGCCACCGGAAGCCCTCCATGGGTGATCCTCTCGAGGCGTTCGGCCGCGTCCAGGACCAGGTTGCGCCACCCGGCCGCCTTGAGTCCGAAGGTCGTGGGGACGGCGTGCAGCGCGAGGGTGCGGCCCGCCATCACGGTGTCCCGGTGATCGGCCGCGAGGCCGGTCAGGGCGTCGGCCACGGCCCGCAGGTCCGCGAGGATCAGGCGCAGCGCGCGTGCGGCCACCAGCATTGCGCCGGTGTCGAGGACGTCCTGGCTGGTGGAACCGTGATGCACGTACTCGGCGGCCTCGGGAGAGCGTTCAGTGACCACCGCGGTCAGTGCCTTGACCAGGCCCACGACCGGGTTGGCGGTCTCCCGCGCAGCGAGCGCCAGCTCGCGCACGTCCAGCAGGTCGGCGCGGGCGGCGGCCGTGATGGCCTCGGCCGCGTGTGCGGGCACCGTGCCGCAACGGGCCTGGGCGCGGGCCAGGGCCGCCTCCGCGTCGAGCATCGCCCGCAGCCACGCGCTGTCGCCCACGGCCGACTCGACGGGGGTGCCTGCCCGGACCGGTGAGAGCAGCCCGGCGTCCAGGTGGTCGGGCAGGGTTCCGCTCCGCTGGGGTTCCTGCAGGGAGGTCATGCGTCTGCCTTCGCGCTCGGGGGCGTAATCGTCGGAGCGGCGGTACGGCCCGTCGGGGTGGCGGGCGGTTGCCGTGGCACGGCCGGTGCCCCGGGCACGGCGAGGACGGCCGCCGCGATGGCGTCGGAGTCCTCGAGGGTGACAGAGCCGACGCCGGGCCTGATGCCCGCGGCGGTCACCCAGTGCACGGACTCGGTGGGCACCCCGTAGGCGAAGCGCCGGGGATGCGGCACGCCCCGGGCGTCGATCAGGTGGTAGGGCCGTTCCGACACGGCGAGGCCCCCGGTCTCGTAGTCCGCGCCGCCCGTGCCGTCGTCGGTGCCCGCCGGCGCGCAGGGAATGCGGTGAGGACGGCACTGCCCGGCCCGCAGCATACGGTTCATCAGCGGGTCCGCGGTGCGCCGCAGATCGATCTCGGGCAGGCGGGCCTCGATGAGGACCGCGGCCCGCACCCGTACGTCCGGTATCTCGCTCGACGTACCGGTGAAGCAGGGACCGAGCGGATCGTGCGTGTCCGCGGTGACGCGCAGCCCGGGACCGGTCACATCGAGGATTCCCGCGTCCATGAGCGCGGCCATCTCCTCGATGCGGGACACCGGCGGGCCTATGGACAGATAGGCGTTGAGCGGTGTGTACCAGTGGTCGAGGTCGTCACGGTGGGAGGCGGCGGTCAGGCCGGCGTGGTCGACGGCGAGCCGCACCTCGTTGCGCAGGTCCCGCAGGACGTCGAGTGCGGCCTTGACCGGTCCGCTGACGTTGCCCTGGCGGGCCAGGCGGATGTCCTCGTCGAGGTGGTCGCGCAGCCAGCTGCGGAAGGCTGCCAGGTCGCCGGGGGCGCGGGTGCCGTAGGGGCGGGTGACGCGCTGCCAGTCCCAGCGCCCGGCCGGGCCGATCCCGGCCTCGTCGAGGAGCCGTTCCTCGTCCGGGCCCGGCTCGGCGTGCAGAAACCGCTCGGTGAACTCCTCGCCGAACGAGGCGGGTTCGCCGCGCGCCGTGAGCAGGGCGGCGTAGTAGACGCCGCGCACCTCCTTGGAGATCAGCGGCCACAGGTCGGCGGCGAAGTCGATGGCCGCGCCGCGCGGGTACCGGGCGCGCAGCGCCGCGATGCGCCCGGGGGTGAGGAGCCGGGGGAGGTACCTGCCGTGGGGGCCCTTCTCGTTCTCGCCGCGCGCCTGATAGGGCACACCGCGCCGGGACCCCGCGTACAGGCGCGGCTCGCGGCCCGAGGGCCGGTAGACCAGGCGACCGCCGACACGGACGAAGACGCCTCCCCGGCCGTGGGTGAACAGTGCCATGTAGTCGAAGAAGTTGAGCCCGAGCCCGCGTAGCAGCACGCTCTGACCGGGCAGGATGCCCGACAGGTCCACGTCGGCCGGGTTGGCGGGGGCCACGTGTGTCAGCCCGTGCCGGGCGGCGAAGTCGGCCAGCTCCCGCTCTGCGTCGGTGGGCCGGACCGGTACATGGCCCTGGGCGAGGACGACCGCGGACAGACCGGTCAGCCGAGTGCCGTCCTCCAAGGCGACCGTCTGGGCTCCCGCGTGGCCCGATGCGGGGTCGGCGTCATCGAGGGCCACGGCCCGTACGCGATGCGTGCGCACCGTCACGTGGGCGGCTGCGTTCGCGACGACGCGCCGGAACGCCCATGTCAGATAGCAGCCGTAGAGAGCACGTGTGGGATAGGAGTCGGGGCCGAGACCGCGCGCCTCGGCGAGGGCCTCGTCGCCGGCGGCCTCCGGGCCGGTGCCGAGCACGCCCGACTCCACGGCCTTGGCCCACTGGTACAGGCTCGGCCCCTCCTCCAGCGGACCGTCGATGCGGACGCTGGCGTCGGTGTAGACCGTCACCTGGGAGGCAACAGTGTTCATCAGCAGGTGCCGGGACTGCGCAGGGCGCCACACCCGCCCCGAGCCCGGTGGGTCCGGGTCGACGACATGTACGGTGACGGCATCCCAGCGGGGCGACTTGCGTTCCTGCGCACAAAGCCGTTCCAGTACGGAAAGGCCCCGGGGGCCGGCGCCGACCATGCACACCTCGAGGTGTGCAGCGGTGCCGCCCCCGGCCGACGGGGCGGATGCGCGGGCATCCGCGTGTCCGGGTGAAGAGGGGCCGGTCGGGGGAAACTTGGCGGCCGCCGCGATGAGCTGCCCTGCGGGGAGTCCGGCGCTTCCTGCGCGTCCTCCTCCGTGCGTACCGGTCACAGTACCTCCTTCCTGGGCCACCGTCGGTGCATGGCCTCAACCAGGGCTCGCTTCCGGGTGGAAGCTGACTGGAGGAAGCGGGAACGGAACGGTTCCGGAAGCCGATCACCGCGTGTGCGGACCGCCGGGCTGCTTCCGCTAGCAGTCCCCGAACGAGGCTGTATCGAGACTCGAGTCTCTGGTCGGGTAATTGGACTGCCCGCCGAAGAGCCGTCCCGCGAATGCTCTTCGGGCTCGCACACCCCCACCGCACCGGGCGGAAAGCAGAGTATGGAGTTTCTTCACGAAGGCGATCAATCACGGACAGGGAATACTGCCTCAGCTCCGGAACTGGCATGGGATATTCATGCGGCGCACAGCAGTTGTGGGGGCGAGCTGCCTCGCGAAGGAACTTCGATGAGGTCGCTCTCATGCCCCAGAGGTCACCATCAGGAAATCCGTGCCGCCGTCGGATCCGTTCTGTGCGTTCCCTGCATCAAACGAGTGGAACGCAACCTGCGCGCACTCCCCGGCCTCCATCAGGAATGTCTGCACAGTGTGTCGCCGCCGCCCCGGCAGACGAATCCGACAAAGGTGTCGGGTAGCCGGAAGCGCGACTACATTGACATTTCGGTACTCGATGTCCGTCACAATATTCTCGCCATTCTCGAGTCATGGTCGAGAATGGTCGTGGAGAGAATCGGAACCACTGCACCGCACCGCACCGTGCCCCACTTGGCGCGGTTCCTCACCCTGCACCTGCAGTGGCTCATTGCGCAGCCCTCGACGGTCGACTTCGCGGACGAAATCGAGAGCCTCGTCGTCGAATTGCGTCGGACCATCGATCCCGACCCGAGCGTTGTCCGAGGAGTCGCCAGAAAGTGCGTCGTGGAAGACTGCTCCGGGACGATCAGCGCCTCTCCTCGGAGTGGCGGGAACACGGGAAGCAGCAGCATCACCTGTTCTTCGGGGCATTCATGGGAAGTTCGCGAGTGGCTCAGCCTCAGGAAACTAATGGAGCGGCAGCGAAAGGGTGCCACCGCATGATCAAGCCCCCGAGCCACAGGCTCGTCCCCACAAAAGTGGCCGCACTCGCCGTGGGCGTGTCCGAAGCGACGATTCGCAAGTGGGTGAGCCGCGGAAAGATAACCCGCTACGGTGCGCCGCACCGTCGCTCGGAGTTCGACATCGAGGAGCTGACGGAGATCGCCCTGCAGCGTCGGTCCTGACCCGGCGGCGGCAGAGGACGTGCCGGGCGGCGGCCCCGGTGCGAGTGAGCGGTGAGGTGGCGGTGTTCCGCTTCCGCAGGGCTGCCCACCGCATCACGACGGCCCCGTGCCCCGGCCGGGCATGGGGCTCGGAAACGCCCGGGCAACCGGCGGGGACGCCTTGCCGACAGAGCCCTTCCTGCCGGTGGACGCCCCCGGCCCCCTCGGCCCGGGCTCACGTCCTGATGCCGGGCCGGGACGCAGGAGTGTCAGAGACGTCCGTCCTGACCGGCGACGCCCCAGACCACCGGCCCCTGGGCGGCCGGTGACCTTGCGTGTTCGTTCCGCGGGCGCCTCCCGGGCAAGGTCGCCGGCTCCGGTATCTCCGTCGGAGACCGTCGTCGCGCTGCGGCTGTGTCCGGGCAGGGGCGGCATGTCTCGCGGCCCGGGCCGGGCGTGCGTCCGGCCGGCCCTTCCGGGGCGCCGGCCGTCGGGCGGCGTGACCGATGCCGATTCGGCGCAGCCGGGCCTCAGCGGTCCCCGAGGCGTCCCCCTTCTCGTCGGGGGCGCGGGTGGCAGTGCGCCGGGCGGGACCGAAAGTGTCCGGGTGCCCGGCCCCAGGGCCCACGACGGTGGAGCCGGCCGGTGCGGAGGGCAAGGGGGCCGGCCGGCGGCGGCCAGTCGTCGAAGTCCCCGGCAGGGCCGACGCGTTCCCCTGCACCGACCGCGGCATCCGCTCGACACGACGTCCTGGTGCGATGCGCGGCCGACTCCGCTCGAAGTGACCCAGATCACTTCGGTCCGGTGTTGGAGTCAAGGCACCTCCGTGTCACTATTCACCCACATCTACCCTGCCCAAAAACCGCTGCGCAGCAGAGGCGCGTGTCGTGGCCGCCGGTCCGCGCACGGCAGACCGGGCCGGCGCCCGCAGGGCATCAGCCTCTTCCGTACCCGATCAAACGCTTGCTCGGAGACTTGGCGTCGCCCGGGCCCGGCTGACGCGGCATACGACGGTCTCACGCCGCACGCGGACGGACCGGTCCCTCCCTCCGCGCTCCCGAAAACCTGCCTGGTCTCCGCGCACCGGCGCACGGAGGGCGGGACGCGTGGATGCCTCCGCCGAGACGGCACCACGCGGTATCGACGGCCGGTGGACGAAGCTCCCTGTCGAGTGCAGTGGTTGACGGTCGTGCCGTCCCCGAAGAGCGGTGCCGTCCGACGGCCCGCCGCTCCATCGCCCTGAGCGGCCGTGTCCGCGAAAGCAGCCTGCTTTCGCGGACACGGCCGCATCCGGCGTTCTGCTTCATTCCTTTCTCAGACGATGCGGTCTTCATGCAGAAAAGACAAAGGGAGCTGAGTGCGTTGACTCTACCGACCTCAGTGGAGGAGGTGTCAGAGAGCCACCGGGCCCGCTCAGTAGGCATCGGCCGCGCCCACGCCAAGGCCATCCTGCTGGGAGAGCACGCGGTCGTTTACGGCGCTCCGGCGCTCGCCCTTCCAGTTCCGCAACTGACGGTCACGGCCAACGCCGGGTGGTCCTCCCGGCCCTCCGACAGCCAGGGCGACTTGTCCTACACGATGACCGGTTCCCCCTCGCGGGCGATGGTGACGCAAAGCTCCGACGGCCTGCGCCGGCTGTTCACCGAGTTCAAGGCCAGAATGGGCGTGGCAGGCAAACCGCACCTCGACGTGCTCCTCGACAGTGCGATCCCGCTCGGCCGGGGGCTCGGCTCCAGCGCGGCCAGCTCGCGTGCGATCGTCTTTGCCCTTGCTGACCTCTTCGGCCTCGAACTCACCGAGAGTGCGGCGTTCGACCTGGTGCAAACGGCGGAGAACATGACGCACGGCCGGGCCAGCGGGGTCGACGCCCGGGCCGTCGGTGCCTCCGCCCCGCTGCTGTTTCAGGCGGGCGAGGTCCAGCAGCTGAGGATCGGCTGGGACGGCCTGTTCATCATCGCGGACAGCGGTGTCGCGGGCAGCACCAACGAAGCGGTCGAGCTGCTGCGTGAGAGATTCCGGCACCACGCCGGCGCACAGGAGCGGTTCGTCGACCGGGCGTCGGATCTGACCCGCGCGGCCCAGCAGGCCCTCGCCGACGGCAAGCCGGAGGACTTCGGCCCACGACTCACCGACTACCACCGACTGCTCCGCGCGGCCGGCCTGAGCACCGACCGGATCGACGCCCTGGTGGAGACCGCGCTCGGGGCGGGCAGCCTCGGAGCCAAGATCACCGGCGGTGGTCTGGGCGGCTGCATGATCGCCCTGGCCCAGCCGGAGCAGGCCAGGGACGTCACCCGGCGGCTGCACAAGGCCGGTGCCGTACAGACGTGGGTCGTACCGCTGAAGGGGCTCGACAACCATGCGCAGTGAACACGCCACCCCGGTCCGGCCGCAGGAGCAGGGCAGCGCGGGAAGCGCCGCCGCCGTCGCGCACCCGAACATCGCCCTGATCAAGTACTGGGGCAAGCGCGACGAGCAACTGATCCTTCCCCGGACCGACAGCCTGTCGATGACGCTGGACATCTTCCCGACGACCACCCGTGTCCGGCTCGCCCCCGGAGCCTCGAACGACGACGTGACGTTCAACGGCGTACCCGCGACGGGCGAGGCACACCGGCGCGTCATCGCGTTCCTGGAACTGGTGCGGGAGCGGGCCGGGCTCCCGCACCGGGCCGTGGTGGAGACCGAGAACACCGTCCCCACCGGGGCGGGCCTGGCCTCCTCCGCCAGCGGGTTCGCCGCTCTGGCCGTCGCCGCGGCCGGCGCGTACGGACTCGATCCCGATGCCACGGCGCTGTCCCGCCTGGCTCGGCGCGGGTCCGGGTCGGCGTCGCGGTCGGTCTTCGCAGGCTTCGCCGTCTGGCACGCCGGCCGGGGCACCGGCACGGACGCGGACCTCTGCTCCTACGCCGAACCGGTGCCCGTGGCGGACCTCGACCCGGCGCTGGTCGTCGCCGTGGTCAACGCGGGACCCAAGGCCGTCTCCAGCCGGGAGGCCATGCGCCGGACCGTCGACACGTCCCCGCTGTACGGGGCGTGGGCCGACTCCAGCGGGGACGACCTGGCGGAGATGCGGACGGCGCTGCGGCTGGGCGACCTCGACGCGGTCGGAGAGATCGCGGAGCGCAACGCCTTCGGTATGCACGCGACCATGCTGGCGGCGCGCCCGGCGGTGCGTTACCTGTCGTCGGCCACGCTCACCGTGCTCGACCGGGTACTCCAGCTCCGGCGGGACGGAGTGCCTGCCTACGCGACCATGGACGCGGGCCCGAACGTCAAGGTGCTCTGCCACCGCGCGGACGCGGACCGGGTGGCCGAGGCCGTGCGCCGCGCCGTCCCGGACGGCGCGGCGCACGTCGCCGGACCGGGACCGGGCGCCCGTCTGCTGAACGAGGACGGACGATGACACGGCAGGGCGCGGTCGTCCGGCGCGCGCCGGGCAAGCTGTTCGTCGCGGGCGAGTACGCGGTGGTGGAGCCGGGGAACCCGGCGATCCTGGTGGCGGTCGACCGGCACGTGACGGTCACCGTGTCCGGCTCCGCCGACGCCGACACCGTGCTCTCCTCCGACCTCGGTACGCAACCGGCGCGGGCGCGGTGGCACGAGGGCGGGCTCGTCGTGCGCGGTGAGGACGGCGCGCGACGGGCGCGCGCCCTCGCCCATGTGATCGCGGCGATCGAGGTCGTGGGCCGGCTGCTGGCCGAACGGGGCCTGCCGGTGCCCGCGCTGGACGTCTCGGTGGGCAGCCGTCTGCACGACAACGGCAGGAAGTTCGGCCTGGGTTCGAGCGGCGCGGTGACCGTGGCGACCGTTGCGGCCGTGGCGTCCTTCTGCGGCATGGAGCTGTCGCCCGACGACCGTTTCCGCCTGGCCATGCTCGCCACGGCGCAGATCGACGCCAAGGGCTCCGGCGGTGATCTCGCCGCCAGTACGTGGGGCGGCTGGATCGCGTACCGGGCGCCCGACCGTGCCGCCGTACTCGACCTGGCGCGGCGCCTGGGGGTCGACAGGACGCTGCACGCGCCCTGGCCGGGCTTCGAGGTGCGCCGGCTGCCGCCGCCCCGGGGGCTCTCGCTGGAGGTGGGCTGGACCGGAGAACCGGCCTCCACCGCGGACCTCGTGTCCGACCTGCACCGCCGGACCTGGCGGGGCACCGCCTCCCACCGGCGGTTCGTGGAGACCACCACCGACTGTGTGCACGCCTCGGTCGCCGCGCTCGAGGCCGGCGACCCTCAGGGACTGCTCGATCAGATCCGCCGGGCCCGGCAGGAACTTGCCCGCCTGGACGACGAGGTCGGCCTCGGGATCTTCACGGCCAGGCTGACAGCGCTCTGTGCCGCCGCCGAAGCCGTCGGCGGCGCGGCCAAGCCCTCGGGGGCGGGGGGCGGCGACTGCGGCATCGCCCTACTGGACGCCGAAGCGGCATCGGACATTTCGTACGTACGGCAGCGATGGGAGGCGGCCGGGGTGCTGCCCCTGCCGTTCCGTCCCGCCCTGGAAGGGAACGAGAAATGATCGCTCAGCGCAAGGACGACCATGTACGGCTCGCCGTCGAGCAACAGCACGAGCACAGCGGACGCAACCAGTTCGACGACGTGTCGTTCGTCCACCATGCCCTGGCCGGCATCGACCGGCCGGACGTGTCCCTGGCCACGGCCTTCGCCGGCATCTCCTGGCAGGTGCCGCTCTACATCAACGCGATGACGGGCGGCAGCGTGAAGACCGGCATCATCAACCGGGACCTGGCCACCGCCGCCCGCGAGACCGGGGTGCCCCTCGCGTCGGGGTCCATGAGCGCGTACTTCAAGGACCCCTCGTGCGCCGACACGTTCCAGGTGCTGCGCCGGGAGAACCCCGACGGGTTCGTCATGGCGAACGTGAACGCGACGGCATCGGTCGACCAGGCGCGGCGGGCCGTCGGCCTGCTGGAAGCCGACGCCCTGCAGATCCACATCAACACGGCGCAGGAAACGGTGATGCCGGAGGGCGACCGGTCGTTCTCCTCCTGGGTCCCGCAGATCGAGAAGATCGCCGCGGACGTCGACGTCCCCGTGATCGTCAAGGAAGTCGGCAACGGGCTGAGCCGGCAGACCGTCCTGACGCTGCGGGACCTGGGCGTGCGGGTGGCGGATCTCGGCGGCCGGGGCGGCACGGACTTCGCCCGCATCGAGAACGGTCGGCGGGAACCCGCCGACTACGCCTTCATGAACGGCTGGGGGCAGTCCACCGCCGCCTGCCTCCTGGACGCGCAGGGCGTCGGCATCCCCGTGCTCGCCTCCGGCGGCGTGCGCCATCCGCTCGACGTGGCCCGCGCACTGGCCCTCGGTGCCTCCGGCGTCGGTGCGTCCGGGGGCTTCCTGCGCACCCTCCTCGACGGCGGCGTGTCCGCGCTGGTCTCGCAGATCTCGACGTGGCTCGACCAGTTCACGGGGCTGATGACCATGCTCGGCGCGCGCACCCCCGCCGACCTGACACGCAGCGACCTGCTGGTCCATCGCGACCTTCGTTCCTTCTGCACCGACCGGGGCATCGACACGCGGCCGCTCGCCCAGCGGTCCGGCTCCTCCAGCGCCCTCCACAAGACGACGGGAGCACATGATGACTGACGCGCACGCAATCGCCGGAGTCCCGATGAGGTGGGTGGGCCCCCTGCGCATCTCGGGGAACGTCACCACCACCGAGACCCAGGTGCCTCTCGCCACCTACGAGTCGCCGCTGTGGCCGTCGGTGGGCCGGGGAGCGAAGGTCTCCATGCTGGCCGAGCAGGGCATCGTCGCCACGCTCGTGGACGAGCGGATGACACGTTCGGTGCTCGTCGAGGCGACGGACGCGCAGACCGCTTACACGGCCGCGCGGACCATGGAGGCGCACATCGACGAACTGCGTGAGGTGGTGCGCGGCTGCAGCCGGTTCGCCCAGCTGATCGGCATCCGGCACGAGATCAACGCCAACCTGCTGTTCGTCCGGTTCGAGTTCTCCACCGGAGACGCCTCCGGCCACAACATGGCCACCCTCGCCTCCGACGCGCTCCTGCAGCACCTGCTGAAGACGATCCCGGGCATCTCCTACGGATCGATCTCCGGCAACTACTGCACGGACAAGAAGGCCACCGCGGTCAACGGCATCCTCGGCCGCGGCAAGAACGTGGTCACGGAACTGCTCGTGCCGCGTGACGTGGTCGAGAACGTCCTGCACACGACGGCCGCCAAGATCGTCGAGCTGAACATCCGCAAGAACATGCTCGGCACCCTGCTCGCCGGCGGCATCCGCTCGGCGAACGCCCACTTCGCGAACATGCTGCTCGGGTTCTATCTGGCGACGGGCCAGGACGCGGCCAACATCGTCGAGGGCTCCCAGGGCGTCGTCATGGCCGAGGACCGGGACGGAGACCTGTACTTCGCCTGCACGCTGCCGAACCTGATCGTCGGCACGGTGGGCAACGGCAAGGGCCTCAGCTTCGTGGAGACGAACCTGACCCGGCTCGGTTGCAGGGCCGACCGTGCGCCCGGGGAGAACGCGCGCCGGCTCGCCGTCATCGCGGCGGCGACCGTGCTGTGCGGTGAGCTCTCACTCCTGGCGGCGCAGACGAACCCCGGCGAACTCATGCGCGCACACGTCCAGTTGGAACGTGACGACAAGACAGTAAAGGTTGGTGCTTAGGGGATGTCCAACGATTCCGCGATCGGAATTCACGATCTGTCCTTCACTACCACCGAGTTCGTCCTGCCGCACACGGAACTCGCCGAATACAACGGCACCGAGATCGGCAAATACCACGTGGGCATCGGCCAGCGGTCGATGAGCGTGCCCGCCGCCGACGAGGACATCGTGACCATGGGCGCCGCCGCCGCGGCCCCCGTCATCGCCCGGCACGGCGCGGACCGGATACGCACGGTCGTCCTCGCGACGGAGTCGTCGATCGACCAGGCCAAGTCGGCCGGCGTGTACGTGCACTCCCTACTCGGGCTGCCGTCGGCCACCAGGGTCGTCGAGCTGAAGCAGGCCTGCTACGGAGCGACGGCGGCTCTGCAGTTCGCCATCGGCCTGGTGCGGCGCGATCCCGCTCAGCAGGTCCTCGTGGTCGCCAGCGACGTGTCCAAGTACGAGCTGGACAGCCCGGGTGAGGCCACCCAGGGCGCGGCCGCGGTGGCCATGCTGGTCGGCGCGGACCCGGCCCTGGTGCGCATCGAGGAGCCCTCGGGCCTGTTCACCGCCGACGTCATGGACTTCTGGCGGCCGAACTACCGCGAGGCCGCACTGGTCGACGGGCAGGAGTCCATCGCCGCGTATCTGCAGGCGGTGGAGGGAAGCTGGAAGGACTACAGCGAGCAGGGCGGCCGCTCGCTGGAGAAGTTCGCCGCGCTCTGCTATCACCAGCCGTTCACGAAGATGGCCTACAAGGCCCACCGCCACCTGATGAACTACTGCGGGTACGACCCCGACAAGGAAACGGTCGAGCGCGCCATCGGACAGACCACGTCGTACAACACCGTCATCGGCAACAGCTACACCGCCTCGGTGTACCTCGGTCTCGCCTCGGTGCTCGACCAGGCGGACGACCTGACCGGCCGGCCTGTCGGCTTCCTCAGCTACGGCTCCGGCAGTGTTGCCGAGTTCTTCGCCGGCACCGTCGTTCCCGGGTACCGGGAGCATCTGCGGACCGCGGCACACCGCGGGGTGATCGGCCGGCGCAGGCCGCTCGGCTACGCCGACTACCGCGAACTGCACAAGCGGTCCTTCCCTACCGACGGCGGCGACCACCCCACCCCGGCGCAGACCACCGGGCCCTTCCGGCTGGCCGGGCTCAGCGGCCACAAACGCATCTACGCGAAGCGCTAGAGCGCCAACGGGCCCCGCGGGCAGGCGGGCGGCTCCGCCGGGGCTGCTCCCTTGCGAGCCGGGGCCCTGCACCGCCGGTCTGTACATGCACTGATTTCCATACTCTTGAGGGGAGGGCAGCCGCATGAAAGACGTCAGGGTCCTCGGCACGGGTGCCTACGTGCCCGAGCGGATTGTCACCAACGACGAGGTCGGCGCGGCAGCCGGCGTCGACGACGCCTGGATCACCCGCAAAACCGGAATATTACAGCGGCGCTGGGCCGCACCCGGCCAGGCCACCTCCGACCTGGCCACCGAAGCCGCCCACGGCGCACTCACCTCGGCCGGCATCACCGCCGACGACCTGTCCGCGATCGTGATCGCCACGTCCACGCCCGACAGGCCCCAGCCGCCCACCGCCGCCTACGTCCAGCACCATCTCGGTGCCACCAACGCCGCCGCCTTCGACATCAACGCCGTCTGCTCCGGAACCGTCTTCGCGCTCTCCGCCGCCGAAGGCATCCTCACCCGCCAGGGCGGCCACGCCCTCGTCATCGGCGCCGACACCTACTCACGCATCCTCAACCCCACCGACCGCAAAACCGTCATTCTCTTCGGCGACGGCGCCGGCGCACTCGTCCTGGGCACCACCGGCCACGGCCCACGCATCCGCCACATCACCCAGCACACCTTCGGCGAACTCGCCCACCTGATCCACGTCCCCGCCGGCGGCAGCCGCCACCCCCTGGACCACCCCGCACTCGACACCGGCCGACAGTACTTCACCATGACCGGACGCGACGTCGCCCGCTTCGTCACCGACCACCTTCCCCGGCTCACCAAACAGTTCCTCCACGAAGCCGGCGTCACTCCCGACGACATCCGCCACTTCGTCCCCCACCAGGCCAACGGCCGCCTCCTCGAAACCGTCTTCACCGACCTGGCCCTTCCCAACGCCACCATGCACCAGACCCTCACGCACTACGCCAACACCGGAGCCGCCTCCCTCCCCATCACCCTCGACACCGCCGCCCGCCAAGACGCCTTCCACCCCGGCGACCTCATCCTCCTCGCCGGTTTCGGTGGCGGCATGGCAGCCGGACTCGCACTGATCGAATGGTGAGGAGGCCGCACAGCCCCGACGCGGCTCACGGCCGGCGGGGACGGTACGCATGGCGGAAGCCGGCCGAACCGTCGGCCCGGTTCCCTGCTGCCCCAAGTGCTCATCCCTCTGCACAAGGAGAAACGTGTGACTACGGAAGTGACCTCCTGGTCGGGTGCGGACCGGGAGCCGGCCGCCACCGCGCGCCGCACCAGTGAGGAACTGCTGCGGCGCGTGGAGCGGGAGCTGCGTTCCTTCCTCGCGGCCGAGCGCGATGTCTGGGCCAAGGTGGACGGGCGGGCCGCCGTCGCCATCGACGCACTGTCCGACCTGGTGGCGTCGGGCGGCAAGCGCGTCCGGCCCGCCTTCTGTATCACCGGTCATCTCGCCGCGGGCGGTGATCCGGAGGCCCCCGGGATCGTGGCTGCTGCTGCTGCTCTCGAGATGCTGCACGTCTCCGCCCTCGTCCACGACGACATCTTCGACGCCTCCGTCCAACGGCGCGGCGAGCCGACCGTCCACGCGAAGCACTCCGCGCTGCACCACCGCCACGCGTGGCAGGGCGAGTCGCGCCGGTTCGGCGAGAGCGTGGCCGTACTCGTCGGAGATCTGGCCCTGGTCTACTCGGAGCAGCTGATGTCCCGGGCGCCGTCGACGGTGGTCCCGGTATGGAACACGCTGCGCTCGGAATTGATGATCGGTCAGTACCTGGATCTCGCCGCGGCCGCAGAATTCTCCGTCGATCCCCTGCTCTCCCGGCTGATCGCCCTGGTCAAATCCGGCCACTACACCATTCACCGGCCGTTGGCCGTGGGGGCGAGCGTAGCGGGACACGCCGGCCTCGCCCCTGCCTTCAGGGAGTACGGCGAGGCAGTGGGCGAGGCGTTCCAGCTCCGCGACGACCTGCTGGACGCGTTCGGGAACTCCGCGGACACCGGCAAACCCGCCGGACTCGACTTCAGCCAGCACAAGATGACACTGCTTCTCGGGTGGGCGATGCAGCGGGACGAGCGCATCCGCAGCCTGATCACGGAACCGGGACACTCTCCCGCCGAGGTGCGCGGCCGCCTCCTGGACACCGGTGTCCCCTCCGATGTCGAGAAGCACATCGCCGACCTCGTCGAGCGGGGCTGCAAGGCCATCGTCGACGCGCCCATAGACCCGGTGTGGCGCAACCAACTGACGGACATGGCCGTGCGAGTCGCCTACCGCAACGCCTGATACGCAATGTCGGGGGAATGAATGTTCACGCGTATCTATGCCAAAACCGTACGCTCCCTCGAAGAATTCGGTACCCGTTCGGAATCGTCGCACTGCGGATCTCCATGGGGATCATCTTTCTCTGGTTCGGCTTGCCCAAGTTGTTCCCGGGGGTCAGCGCGGCGGAGTCATTGGCTGCGGAAACCACGGAGCGGCTGACGTTCGGAGCGATCGAGGGCACTGTCGCCTCCGTGTTGACCGGTGGACTGGAAGCAGCGATCGGGATATTCCTGATCAGCGGAAAAGCGCTCGCGCCGACGATCATCGTGCTGCTCGGGCACATGGTCGGAACTTTTACCCCGCTGTTCCTCTTCCCTGACCAGACCTGGAAGGAGTACGGCATCTGCACCCTTGAGGGGCAGTACATCCTGAAAAGCATCGTGCTCGTGACAGCCGCTTTCGCGATCACCGGCCACGCGAAGTCCTCGCGGAACAGCAGGGAAAAGGCGTCGCCACCGGACGGTCCGCTCCAAGACATGACCGCTCCTCGTGCCGACGAGGCCGTCGGCGAGCGCTGACCCTGCCGACGCCGGGGCGTGTCCCCTCTGCGAGGAGCACGCCCTCCGGACACCGGATCCCCGACGAGAGGAACCCACCATGACTCGCGCGCGGTCCCAGCGGAACGGGGCGCTGTGCCTCTTCACCTCGGAACCCGTCACCGCGGGCCACCCCGACGAGATCGCCGACCAGATCAGCGACATGACCCTCGACGCGCTGCTGTGCGGCGACCCCGGGTCCCGGGTCACCGTGAAGACACTGATCACCACCGGCCTGATGCACATGGCCGGTGAAGTCACTTCCACGACGCACGTCCCGATCGCGCAATTGGTGCGCGGCAAGATCCTCGAGATCGGCTACGACTCGTCGGCCAAGGGCTTCGACAGTGCCTCCTGCGGCGTGCCGGTGTCGATCGGCGCCCAGTCGCCGGACATCGCGCAGGGTGTGGACATGACGTACGAGAAGCGTGTCGGAACCGGCGCCGGTAGCGGCGACGGACTGGACGAGAAGGGCGCGGGCGCCCCGCCCGTGGCCGTCCCCGCCGAACGCGTCGCCGATCCGACGGGCGCCGGCGACGCCTTCCGGGCCGGGCACCCCGCCGGCCGCGGCCTGTCGCCGGAACACTTGGCGCAAGTGGGCTGCCGCCCTGGCGACCACCGTCCTGGAAACGGTCGGCACCCAGGAGCACAAGCTGGTCCCCGCCGAGTTCTCGGCCCGGATCGCCGGCACGTAGGCACCGGGGGCAGCAGCCGGGATCGAGGCACGACCGGTGGGCACGTGACGAGCGAGAACCGTTCTCCCGCCCTCCGCGAGACCTCCCTGGAGGACTTCCGCAGTCGGCGGGATTTCAACGCAGGCAGAGTCTCATGACGACCTTTTCCTTCGAGTTCTTCCCGCCCCGTACCGCGGCCGGCGAGCGTACCCTCTGGGACGTCATCCGCCGCGTGGAGGCCCTGCACCCCGACTTCGTTTCGGTCACCTACGGGGCCGGAGGCTCCTCCCGTGACCGGACGATCGGCGTCACCAGGCGCATCGCGGCCGAGACCACGCTGCGTCCCGTCGCCCACCTGACCGCCGTCGGCCACTCGGTCGCCGAGCTGCGCCACATCATCGGCATGTACGCGGACGCCGGCATCCGGGACGTGCTGGTGCTGCGCGGCGACCCGCCCGAGGATCCCAGGGGTCGTTGGACGCCGCATCCCCAGGGGTTCACGTATGCCCATGAGCTCGTCGAACTCGTGCGGTCCCTGGGCAACTTCGTGATCGGTGTGGCGGCCTTTCCCGAGATGCACCCGCGTTCGCCGGACTGGGAGAGTGACGTCCGGCACTTCGTGGCGAAGTGCCGGACGGGTGCCGACTACGCCATCACGCAGATGTTCTTCCGGGCCGAGGACTACCTGAGGCTGCGCGACCGGGTCCTGGCCGCGGGCTGCGACATCCCGATCATCCCGGAGATCATGCCCGCCACCGACGTACGCCAGATCCGCCGCTTCGCCGAGTTGTCCGGCGCCACCTTTCCGGAGGATCTCGCCCACCGTCTCGAGGGGGCCCGCGACAACCCGGCCGAGGGACACCGCATCGGTGTGGGACACGCCACCGCCATGGCGGAACGTCTCCTCGACGAAGGCGCCCCCGGGCTGCATTACATCACCCTGAACCGCGCCACCGCCGTCCTCGACATACACCGTGCCATTCAGCACTCGAGGAGCGTCGGCGCCCACTGAACCCGGGGACTCCCTGGCCGCCCGCCCTTCCCCGGCGGATCGGTGGTCAGTCTCCGGGCCGGCGTGCCTGCCTCACCGCGCGGTTGATCGCCCAGGCGTCCGCCACCGGACCCAGGTGACCGAGTTTGTCAGGGTTGGTCACCGCACGGATCGTCTGGATCTGTCCGTCGAGTACGTCGAGCGTCCAGGTGTTGAGCACTTTGTTGTGCCGGGCGCGGAAGATCGCGCCGGGCTGGCCGTTCACCTCGCGTCGCTCCATCGTCACATCGACCTGCGCCAGCATGGGGAAGACCGAGGCGAGCAGCCGGGTCACGTTCTCGGCACCGGCCACGGGCCTGGCGAACTGCGGAGCCTTGCCACCGCCGTCCCCGACCAGCGACACGTCGGCGGCGAGCAGCTCCCGCAGCCCCTCGAAGTCACCTTCCCGGAGTGCGTCGAAGAACCGCGCCGCCAGCCTTTCCCGCTCCCGGCGGTCCGCCTCGAACCGAGGGCGTCCCGCATCCATGTGGCGCCGCGCCCGCACCGCGAGCTGGCGGCACGCCGCCTGGGACCTGCCCACGGTGGCCGCCACCTCGGGGAAGCCGAACCCGAACACCTCCCGCAGGACGAAGACCGCCCGCTCGAGCGGGCTGAGCCGTTCGAGCAGCAACAGGGCCGCCGTCGACACCGAGTCGGCCAGCTCGGCCGACCGGGCCGGATCCTGGGCGGGATCGGTCAGCAGCGGCTCGGGGAACCACGGCCCGACGTACTCCTCCCGCTGGAAGCGGGCCGAGCGCAGCACGTCGATGGAGATCCGGGTGATCGTGGCGGAGAGAAAGGCCTTGGTCGACTTCGGCTGCGTCAGGGAGGTTTCGTAACGCAGCCAGGTCTCCTGGACGGCGTCCTCGGCCTCGCTCACGCTGCCCAGCAGCCGGTAGGCGATCGAGAACAGCAGGGGCCGCAGCTCCTCGAACTCCTCGGTCCGCGTCATGCCAGCCCTTCCCTGAAACCCTGGCGCCACGAAGGGTAACGCAACTCCCAGCCCAGTTCCCGCTTGGCCTTGGCGTTGGAGAATCCGCGCCCCTCGGTCATCATTGTCACTGCCGCTTCCCCGGCCAGCAGTCGGCCCAGCCGCCTGGGCACCCGTCTCGGCCGCTTCGCCCCTGTGCACTCGGCCAGATAGGGCAGCCACTCGCTGACCGGGGCCGGCTCGTCGTCGACGAGGTTGAACACGCCGTGCGCTTTCTGCTCCACCGCCAGGACGGTTGCGTTCACCGCGTCGTCGAGATGCACCCATGAGAAGTGGCCGGTGCCGGCCCCGACGAGGGGGAACTGCCGCCTGCGCACCAGTTCGACCCGCTCGTCGACAACGTACGGCCCGTAAAGTCCGCCGTATCGCAGGGCCGCGCCGCCAGCCGTGACGATCACCTCCTCGAGGTGCCTGACCGCCTCCGCCGTCTCCCGCGCCGTCGTCCTCTCCTCCGGGTCGAGCGGGTCCTCCTCCGTCTTGACCCATCCGCCCTCACGGATGCCGTTCGCAATGCCGGTGCTGCGCGCGACGAAGTGGGTGACCCCGGTCGCCTCGGCAGCGGCCAGCAGGTGGTCCGTGCCCTCCGCACGCAGGCGGTTGGTGGTGTTGAACCACCGGTCGGGATGCTTGATATCGGCCTTCTCGCCACTGACCACGGCCATCTGATGCACGATCACGTCCGGTTGGGCCGTGGCCACCGTCTCACCGACCGTCACCGCGTCCAGCCCGTCCATCACGACCCCGTCCGCGCCGAACTGCTTCAGCAGACCCAGCTTGGCCGCGCTCGTCGTTGTCGCCGTCACCTGGTGGCCACGGGCCACGAGCCGCGGCACCAGCCGCCGCCCTATGGCACCGGTCCCGCCCGCCACGAACACCCGCATGATCACCAGCTTTCCGCCACCGGCGTCTGTCTCCGAAACCTGAGACGAGTCAGCCCGGCCGTCTGTGACATGGCGCGGGAAACCAGCGTGTCCGGCGCGTCCCACAGACATCGACAGCCGCCCCGCCGACCGTCAAACATCCTTGTCGCCGCCACGGCGGCCGCCGATGGCGAGCGAGGGCGTGCCCCCGCTCGACGGTCGTTGCCACGGCGTCACGGGGGACGACGTCGCAGACCCCCACGCCCGCCGGACGGAGCGGCGCCGAGTTCGTCGAGCCGGCCGCGTGAGGCGCCCTGCCGAGGCCGCCTCGGCCACCACGGCCGCCGGCAATCGCAAGCCGGTGTTGCGCCATCGCTCGCCGGGGCGGTTCAGTTCTGCCAGGTCGAAACCACGTGACCTGCGACAACACCGTCAACCATGTCCAGAACCCGCCATCAGCTGCGGAACGCAGGTGTTGCGGGTGCTGCCGGAAGCGCCCTGCCGTCCCGGTCCTGAGCCGGTAACACACGGAAAACAGGTCGTCGGGCCGGTTCCCACACACCCGGCAGTTGTGATGACGGCCTGTTCCAGTTACCTCACCTGTCTCCTTCTGCCACATTCGTTTCGCTAATCTGTTTCAATTGTTCAGTCGCTAGAGTCGCTATGGGGGATGCGAATGGCTGCTGAGCTGCGAATTCGGCGCAGCGACCCAGGGGGTTTCGTCATCAGCCAGGTCACCTCTCCCCGGTCGGCCCAGCCCTTCGCCCCCGGCAGTGAGCAGGCACGGCGGCGTCGGCCTGTCCTGGGAGGCGTTGCATGACGGCCGGCGGTCAGTACGGCCTCTTCGACGCGCAGGCGGTCGCCGAGCAGATCCTCGCCCAGAGCACGCTGGAAGCCCGTGAGCGGAGGGAGACCACCGACGCGGCGGCTGCGGCCGGGGGAGAGGTGACGTCGGTCGGACTGCTTCCGGACACGCTCAGCGACCGGGGCAACGCCAAACTGTTCGTCAAGCTCTACGCCAACGACTACCGGCATGTGCCGGGCCTCGGCTGGTTCCGGTGGGACAGCACCCGCTGGCAGATCGACGAGGACGACACGGTGCTGTGGGCCGCCGGAGATCTGGCGGAGTCCCTGGCGGCCACCGATCCGCGCGGTGTGCACAGCACCAGCGCATTGCAGCAGCATCAGCGGCGGGCGTTGAGCACCAGCGGCATCAACGCGATGCTGGCGCAGGCCAGGACGGCACCCGGCATGGTCCTCAATGCGGCGCTGCTGGACGCCGACCCGTACGCGCTGTGCACACCGGCCGGAATCGTAGACCTGCGTACGGGACTGCTCCGGACCCCGGACCCCAACCGGGACTTCCATTCGCGCTGCACCACGGCTGCACCCCAACCGATGCCCACGCTCCGCTGGTACCGGTTCCTCACCGACACGTTCGGGGAGGGCCGGGAAGGCGTGGAAATGATCGATTTCCTGCAACTGCTGCTGGGTTACTCGGTGACGGGGGACGTGGGCGGGCAGGTCATGCCGTTCCTGTTCGGTTCGGGCAGGAACGGCAAGTCGGTGCTGCTGGACGTGTTGATGAAGTTACTCGGTGACTACGCGGATGCCGCGCCGCCGGGGTTCTTGATGGCGCGTCCGTACGAGGGGCACCCCACGGATCTTGCGGAGCTGCACGGTCGCCGTGTCGTCGTGTGCAGCGAGGTCAAGCCGGGCGACCGGTTCGACGAGGCCCGGGTGAAGCTGCTGACGGGTGGTGACCGGATCAAGGCGCGCCGGATGCGGCAGGACTTCTTCAGTTTCGAGCCGACGCACAAGCTGTGGCTGCTGGGCAATCACCGGCCGGAGGTGGGCACCGGGGGTTTCGCCTTCTGGCGTCGTATGCGTCTCATCCCGTTCGAGCGCGTCGTGCCCTACGATCGCAAGATCGACAACCTGGCGGACATCCTGGTGACCGAGGAGGGTCCGGGCATCCTCAACTGGCTGATCCTGGGTGCACGCCGCTACCTGGGCGGCGAGAAGGACCTCACCGGACCCGAACGCGTCCGGATCGCCACCACCGTGTACGCGGAGACCGAGGACCACACCGGACGCTTCCTGAGCGAATGCTGCCGACTTGACGGAAGTCTCAGAGCGGAACAAGCCCAGCTCTACGCGGCATACAAGGCGTGGTGCCAGAATGAGGGGGCCCCGGCCATCTCGTCACGCGCCTTCGCCGCGCGGGTCCGGGAGACGGCAGGACTGGCGTCGCCCAAGGAAATGCTCCTGTCCAACCAGCGCAAGTACTACCCGGGCGTCGGGCTGGTCGCCGATGAGGAGGCGCCATGAGCTCTCTCATCGCGGAGGACGAACTCGTGCACGAGGCCGGCTTCGTGTGGCTGGAGGACACCGGCACGCTCGACTACGTCCGTCAGAGCCTTGACCGGCTGCCCACCCGCCGCGGCAGGCCCGCCTACCACCGCGACGGTCGCATGGTCGGCTACGCCCTGCTCCGCCCCGAGGCCAAGCCGTCCCGCTCCTCGGGCACCTTCCGCCGCCGGGTGTTCTGGCTGCTGCCACACGACCGGGACACCGCCCCCGACGGCCTGTACGCGACCGGTGCACCGGCCGAGGCAGTGGACCCGCGCACCCTGGCCCCCGGCAGCAAAGGACGCAAGACCGAACGCTCCGGGGGGCCGCCTCCCCTCCGCCCCCTCGACAGCCATGCGCGAGCCGGGCACCACGCTGCCGTCGTAGCCGGCACCGGTCGCCCGCCCCTCCGGGCCGGCCCCGGGAAAAGCATGGAAAAAACCGCCCATCCGGTTTAGTGTGCTGGTGTTGAATCACGCGCCCACGCGACGGGCACACGGCAGAGACACCGGCACCCTCAGGCGCCGTGCGGCAGTCCGTACGGCTCGACGTAGGCGGTTCCCATGGCCTTGCGGCACCTGCGCCTCATCGCGGTGAACATCGACGGGGTACTGCTGAACGACACGTTCAGTCCCGTCGCTCACCGGTTCGTGGTCGACCTCGGCGGTGTCTACACCGCCGAGGTGGAACGCGCGGTGCTGTCGCAGCCGCAGCTCGAGGCCGCCGCGGCACTGGGCGTTTCGGGAGTCACCCCCGAGGAGGTCGTGAAAGCGTACTTCCGCAGGCGGGAGGAGTACCTCCGGGACCACCCCGTACGAGTACTGGACGGCGCCGGCGCCCTACTCGGCCGGCTGCGCGCCACGGGAGCGACCTTGGTGTGCTACGGCGGGCTCGGCCGCTCCCACTTCGACCGTCACCTGGCCCCGTACGCGGAGTACTTCGACAGCCCCCGCTATGTGTGCACCGACGGATTCCGTCCCGGCATCCGGGAGATCGCCGAGGACATCTTGGGACTCCGCTGCGACCAGGCACTCTTCATCGACGACGTGGCACGTGTGGCCGAGGCCGCCCAGGCCCTGGGAGCGGCGTTCATCGGGCATCCGACCAGCTACGAGCACAGCTTCCAGCGGCAGTTGATGCGCGAGGCCGGAGTCCGTCACATGGTCGGTTCGCTCGACGCGATAGGCGAGCGGCTGCTGCGCACGGTCGACGCCGAGGCCGCCGGCCGATGTCTGTAACCGAAACACTGGTTCAACTTTGACCGTTCGGCAAGGTACGATCCGGACGGTTTGTTTTAGTTGAATCGCCGCTTCGGAGCGCGACGGATTCGAAGTGAGGTCCTATGACCCAGCAAGAACGAGCGGTCAGGACCCGCCGCACGATACTGGAAGCAGCCGCGGCTGTCTTCGCGGAGTACGGGTACGCCGCGGCCACGGTTGCGGACATCCTCAAGACCGCGGGCGTGACCAAGGGCGCCCTCTACTTCCATTTCGACTCCAAAGAAGCACTGGCCAAGGGCGTTCTGGAGGTACAGACGGACCAGCCCTTGCCCGAGCAGGAGATCAAGCTCCAGGAGATAGTGGACCTCACCATGACGGTGGCTCACCGGCTGGTGCACGATCCGATCCTCCGGGCCGGCGCACGGCTCTCCGCGGACCCCAATGGCCGCAAGCACTACGGCAGCGCCTGGCCGATGTGGGTCGACATGCTTACGGAGAACCTGGCCGAGGCCCGCCGGCGTGGGGAGACCCTGCCCCACGTGGTGCCGCGCGAGGTCGCGGAGATGCTGGTCAGCGCGTTCAACGGCGTACAGCTCTACGCCCAGCTCGAGACCGACCTGAACGACGTCGAGCAGCGGGTCTCGATCCTGATGAAGCACCTGCTCCCCTCCATCGCCTCCCCCTCGCTGCTGATGCGACTGGACGTGGCCCCGGACCGCGGGGCACGCCTGCTCGGCGGGTCTGCGCCCGTGCCCGAGTCGGCCTGACGCGTCGCCTCCAGGAAGAGCCGAGGCTGTCTTGAGCCCTGCGATGGACCGTGGGTCGCAGGGAAGGAGGGACCGTGGACCGTGCTGGGGACAAGATGGTGGCCCTGCTGAGGATCGAGCGCGGGCAGGCCACCGAGGAAGAGCTCGCCGCGGTCGCCGTGACGCTGTTCTCGGTGGTCTCCAGGCGCAGGGACGGCGAGCAGAACGCTGATCAGGGCCGACCGGTCGGGCCCTGGGACCGGCGGCGATGGGACAGGACCTACCGGGCGCCGCACAGTTGGAGATGACGCGCGCCGGGCGGTGCCACGACCCGGCCGTCTGCTTCCCCGGATGGGAACCGCACCGGCGGTTCGTTGCTCCGGCGCACGCCGTCCTCATGGGCCGCGTCTGCGCCGACCAAGAGGAAGAGGACTGTCATGGCGACGGTGTTGGAGCCCTCCGGGCTCCAGGCGGAGCCGGTGGATGCGCGTGGGCGCGTTGCCGAACTGCACGGGATCCGTGCGCAGGCACTGGCCGGCCCGGGTGAGAGGGCGACCCGGGCGCAGCATGCCAAGGGCAAGCTGACTGCCCGGGAGCGCGTCGAGCTGCTGCTGGACGCGGGGTCCTTTCGTGAGGTGGAGCAGTTGCGCCGGCACCGGGCGGTGGGGTTCGGTCTGGAGGAGAAGAAGCCGTACACGGATGGTGTGATCACCGGCTGGGGCACGGTGGAGGGCCGTACGGTCTTCGTCTACGCCCACGATTTCCGGATCTTCGGCGGCGCGCTGGGCGAGGCCCATGCCACGAAGATCCACAAGATCATGGACATGGCCATCGCGGCGGGTGCGCCGCTGGTCTCCCTCAACGACGGTGCGGGTGCCCGGATCCAGGAGGGTGTCTCGGCGCTCGCCGGTTACGGCGGCATCTTCCAGCGCAACACCAGGGCGTCCGGTGTCATCCCGCAGATCAGTGTGATGCTCGGTCCGTGCGCGGGCGGTGCGGCCTACAGCCCCGCCCTCACCGACTTCGTGTTCATGGTCCGTGAGACGTCGCAGATGTTCATCACCGGGCCGGAGGTCGTCAAGGCGGTCACCGGCGAGGAGATCAGCCAGAACGGGCTGGGCGGCGCGGACGTGCACGCCGAGACCAGCGGTGTGGCCCACTTCGCCTACGACGACGAGGAGACGTGCATCGCCGAGGTGCGCTACCTCCTCTCGCTGCTCCCGCAGAACAACCGGGAGAACCCTCCGAGGGCCGAGAGCGGCGACGCGGCCGGGCGCCGCGGCGAGGTCCTGCTGGACCTGGTCCCGGCCGACGGCAACCGTCCGTACGACATGACCAGGGTCATCGAGGAGATCGTCGACGACGGCGAGTACCTCGAGGTCCACGAGCGCTGGGCGCGCAACATCGTCTGCGCGCTGGCCCGGATGGACGGCCAGGTCGTCGGTGTCGTCGCCAACCAGCCCCAGGTGCTGGCCGGTGTGCTGGACATCGAGGCGTCCGAGAAGGCCGCCCGGTTCGTCCAGATGTGCGACGCCTTCAACATCCCGATCCTCACCTTCCTGGACGTTCCCGGTTTCCTCCCGGGCGTCGACCAGGAGCACGGTGGCATCATCCGCCACGGCGCCAAGCTCCTCTACGCCTACTGCAACGCGACGGTCCCCAGGATCTCGCTGATCCTGCGCAAGGCGTACGGCGGCGCCTACATCGTCATGGACAGCCAGTCCATCGGCGCCGACCTCACCTACGCCTGGCCCACCAACGAGATCGCCGTGATGGGCGCGGAGGGCGCGGCCAACGTGATCTTCCGCCGCCGGATCGCCGACGCCCAGGACCCGGACGCCATGCGGGCACGCATGGTCAAGGAGTACAAGTCCGAGCTGATGCACCCCTACTACGCGGCCGAACGCGGTCTGGTCGACGACGTCATCGACCCCGCCGAGACCCGCGAGGTACTCATCCGCTCCCTGGCGATGCTGCAGACCAAACACGCCGACCTGCCCTCCCGCAAGCACGGCAACCCGCCCCAGTAGACGACCGCACGGCGCGCACCAGCCGGTGGTCCTGGGCCTGGCCGCCCGGTCGGCAGGCCTGAACCCGCTGGATGCCGCCTACGCGGCGGCCTACGAAACGATCAGCGGACCGGCCACGGCGACCGTCCGGCTGCTGAGCCTGGACCCGTTCGACGCCACCGCTGTCCTCGCCCACTTGTCCGACGACCTCGACCGTACTGTCTCCGCAGCCGCCACCGCAGCCCAGCACATCCCCGAGCACGGGCTCGACGCGATGCCCGCCGCCTCCGCACCGCTGCTCGACATCACCGCGCAGCAGCATGCCGACTGGCCGGTACGCCTGTTCGCCTCCTGACCACCGCACCCACGAGACCCACGCAGGAAACCCCATGCACCTCGGCCATGACCTCGACGAGAAATTCCCCCACCGGCACACCTACAGCGCCGCCGAACCGCGACGCCCCAACGGCACACGGCGCGCCCTGCGGATCGGTCTGGGCGGGCCGGTCGGATCGGGGAAGACCGCCATCGTCGCCGCCCTGTGCAGGGCCCTACGGGATCAACTGTCCATCGCTGTGGTCACCAACGACATCTATACCCGCGAAGACGCCGACTTTCTGCTGCGCGAAGCCGTCCTGCCACCCGAGCGCATCAGAGCCGTCGAAACCGGCGCCTGCCCGCACACCGCCATCCGCGACGACATCTCCGCCAACCTGGAGGCCCTCGAAGACCTGGAGAACGAGATCGACCCCCTCGACCTGGTCCTGTTGGAGTCCGGCGGCGACAATCTCACCGCGACGTTCTCCAAGGGTCTCGTCGACGCGCAGGTCTTCGTCATCGACGTCGCGGGCGGCGACGACATTCCGCGCAAGGGCGGCCCCGGAGTGACCACCGCCGATCTCCTCGTCATCAACAAGACCGACCTCGCACCGTACGTGGGCTCCGACCTGGAGGGCATGGCCCGCGATGCCGGGGCACAGCGCGGTGAGCTTCCGGTCGCCTTCACCTCCCTCAGAAGCGAAGGCGGCGTGGAGCCGGTGACCGACTGGATTCGCCCACTCCTCACAGCCTGGACGGCAGGCCCGGCATGACCCTTGCAACCCGGCCCGCCGTGTCGGCAGCCGCAGGCCTACAGGCGACCGCACGCATCACGGCAGCTACCAGAGGCGGCATCACCAGTCTGCCGGTCCTCGAGGGCGACGGCCCCTTCGAACTACGGCGCCTGCGTTCACGAGGAACCGAGGCACGCGTGTGCGTCGTCGGCGCCATGAGCGCTCCTCTCGGCGGCGACCGGCTGCGCATCGAAGCCGTCGCACGACCAGGCGCGGTTCTGCACATCACCTCCGCCGCCGCGACCCTCGCGTTGCGAGGATGCACAGTCGAACACGCCACCTACGACGTGCAGCTGACCGTGGAAGAACACGCAGAACTCCACTGAGGTCTTCTCGGCAACGTGACGGTTGCGGTGCGTGACCGCGTGCGGGGTGAGCCGGACCGCGTCGAGTGCCCCGCTGTCAGATATGGGTGAAGCCCCTGGTAGGAACAGGTCTGCGAAAATCAAGTTCCGTACGGCCAGAGGCTTCACACGTTGACCAGTATCACCTACACCGCCGTGCTCGATGTCGGCAGGGAGACCGCCGAGACCCTGGCCCGGCTCCTGCGCGAGCACCGCGACCGGCTCGGCACCCGCAAGAACACCCGCGCCCTGGGCGTCTTCAAGCAGGGGATCCTCGTCCTGCGGTGGTTCGTCGACGGAACCCGGCTGGCCCAACTCGCCCGGGACAGCCGGATCTCGGTGCCGACCGCCTACCGCTATCTCCACGAGGGGCTGACCGTGCTCGCCGACCACGCCCCGGACCTGGCCACCGCACTGGAGCGGGCGGCGGCCGCCGGGTACACCCACCTCAACCTGGACGGCACTGTCATCCGCACCGACCGCGTCGCCGCCCCGGTCCCAACGGGGCAGATCTCTGGTGGTCCGGGAAGCACAAGCATCATGGCGGGAATGTGCAGGTCATCTCCGCCCCGGACGGCTGGCCGCTCTGGGTGTCCCCGGTCCGCCCCGGCCGCGAGCACGACACCACCTGCGCGCGCACCCACGGCCTGATCGGCGCGCTGAACCGGCTCGCCGCCACTCTGGACATCCCGACTCTGACCGATCTCGGCTACGAGAACGCCGGCGACGGCTTCCGCCACCCGGCCAAGAAGCCGCAGGGCGGCGAACTCGACCTCGAACAGCAGACGTTCAACAAGGTGATCCGTGGCATCCACGGCGTCGCCGAGCGCGCGAATGCCGACTCTGGTGCGCAATTCCTGACTGTGCGTCTGGTGGTTGCGGCATGATCGTTCCTGCGGGCGTTTCCTCCGTCTACGGCCGCAGGGGTGAGAGATGTCGATGCGTCCCAAGGACCTGCCGCCGGTCCCCGAGCAGACCGCGGCCGTGGCCCGTAAGGCGTTCTCCAAGGGGAGCTTGGCGATACGCGTGCGCGACCACCTCGGCGGGGTCTTCACCGATCAGCCGTTCGCCGGGGCGTTCGGTACGCGCGGCGCCCCGGGGCTGTCGCCGGGTGTGTTGTCGCTGGTGACGGTGCTGCAGTTCGCCGAGAACCTGACCGACCGGCAGGCCGCGGCCATGGCGGTGCGGGCCATCGACTGGAAGTACGCCCTCGGGATGGAGCTCGCCGACACCGGCTTCGACCACACAGTGCTGCCCCGCTTCCGCGCCCGCCTTGCCGAACACGGCTTGGAGCGCGCCGTGTTCGACCGGCTGCTGGAGCACTGCAAGGAGGCCGACCTGGTGGCCGCCGGCGGCAAGCAGCGCACCGACGCCACCCATGTCATCAGCGCGGTACGGGACCTGAACCGCACGGAGCTGGCCGGGGAGAGCGTCCGCGCGGCTCTGGAGGCCCTCGCGTCCGCGGCCCCGTCCTGGCTGGCCGACACGATCGACGTGGCGGAGTTCGCCCACCGCTACGGCGAGCGGATCAACGGCTGGACGATGCCGTCGTCCCGGACCAGGCGGGAGAAGCTGGCCCACGTCTTCGGCCAGGACGCCCTGACGCTGTGCCGGGCGGCCTACGCGCCTGCCGCCCCGCCCTGGATCCGCGACATCGAGGCCGTGCAGACCCTGCGGCAGGTGCTGGTGCAGACCTACTGCCTGCACACCGATGCGCGCGGGCGGGAGGTGGTCAGGAAGCGGGAGGCCGAGACGGACGGCGTCCCGCCCGGCAGTATCCGCCTGGCCTCCCCCTACGACACCGACGCGCGCTGGGCCGCCAAAGGCGAGGACCTGTTCTGGTACGGCTACAAGATCCACCTGACCGAGAGCTGCCACGCTCCGGCCGAAGCCGAAGCCGAAGCCGAAGCCGAAGCCGAAGCCGAAGCCGAAGCCGAAGCCGAAGCCGGTACGAGCGTGCTGCGGCTGATCACCGATGTGCACACCACCCTGGCGACGATTCCCGACGTCAAGGCCACCGCGCCCATCCAGCAGAACCTGGCCGAGCGTCAGGTCTCACCGGGCGAGCACTACCTCGACTCCGGATATCCCTCCGCCGACTTGGTCGTGCAAGCGGCGGGCCGGGGCATCAGCATGGTCACCCCGCTCCTGGCCGACCACTCGCCCCAGGCCAAGGCCGCCGAAGGCTTCGCCAAGAGCGCCTTCCGTATCGACTGGAAAGCCCGTCAGGTCCGCTGCCCCCAGGGCGCCACCAGCGCCGGCTGGTATCCGGTCACCCAGCACGGCCGCGACGCCATCGTCGTGGAATTCGCCCGCGCCGACTGCCGCCCCTGCCCCTCCCGGACCAAGTGCACCAGCTCCGCCCGCGGCGCCCGCATGCTCACCCTGCGCCCCCGTGAACTCCACGAACGCACCACTGCGGCCAGAGCCGAACAGGACACCGACTCCTGGAGAACCAAGTACGCACTCCGTGCCGGCATCGAGGGCACCGTCAACCAGGCTCTCGACGTCACCGGCATCCGCCGGGCCCGCTACCGCGGCCTGCCGAAAGTCACCCTCCAACACATCTACTCCGCCACCGCCCTCAACATCGTCCGCCTCGACGCCTGGTGGGCCACCGACCCACTACGCAAGCCTCGCACCAGCCGACTCGAACGCCTCAGCCACCAACTCGCCGGCTGACGAATTCAGCAACAGAGTCGGTCCGGCCGTTCATCCACGGAGCGAGGTAGTCGCGGCGGCGCCACCGCACACCGGACGTGCTGATCGTGTACGTACGACCGTCGTCCTCCAGGGCGAACGTCGCCAGCTGACCCGCGGACACATCCGTGAGTGGCGTCGCGTCGGCCTGCCACGCTTGGAGGGGGGTTTTCCCGTTCAGTACGGACGGCTGGTGGCGGGTGTTCCACCAGGTCACCCAGTCCAGCAGCAGTCCCACGAACGCCTCATACGTCAGGGGCGGGGCGTCGGGGTCGGCGAGATGGCCGCCGTTAAGTTTCTGGCGGCCGGTGTAGCGGGGAGTGAGGCGAGGAACATCTCCTCCACCGCGTCGTTCAGCGCCTCGATCGTGCCCTTCAAGTGCGGCGTGTAGGCGGGCAGGTCGGTCACGGGGACGGCGAGCGCGCCCATCGCCGCAGTGACCGCCTGGCACAGGAACTCCTTGCCGCGGTCCACCCGGATCTGATTGGGCAGCCTGCCCACCGGCCCGAACGGGGCGCTGCGGGTGATCGCGATCCGCAGCGAGGCCAGCACCGCGTCCCGGCTCGGCGCGTGCGCGGTGACCGCCACCCCGGCGATCGCTTTGGTGGCGCAGTCGATGAACCAGGTCACCCACGGTGTGGCCAGCTCGCCCTCCACGTCGACCTCGACGGGCACGTGCTTGTGGTCGCCCTCCCACGCCGCGTTGCGGTGCGTCGGCGGGCGCTGCCCGAACACGTCGTAAGCACGGCGGGCGGCTTCCCCACTCTTCAGCCCGGCCCGCTCGCCGCGGGTCAGGTCGCGGCGGATCGCCCGGTGCAACGTGGAGAGCGACGGCACCGCGGGCGCTTCCGGATCCTCGGCCGCCCGCTGCACCAGCTCGGCATGGACCCGGGAGGCGTTACCGCCCCACAGCGCCAACAACCGCCGGACCTCCGTGGTGACCGTGAAACGGGACGACTCCACCCGGGCGAGGCGGTGGTCCTCCCGGGCAGCGGCCAGCCACCGCCACACCGTCCGCTCCGACTTCCCCAACGCCTGCGCCACCAGACGCACATGCGCGGCGCTCAGCTCTCCACGTTCGTCGAGGTCCAGCAGCCGGGGAATCGCCGCCGCCCGGCCCGCCGCCGGCGGGAACACGGCATCCGGGCTGTCTTGCTGATGCTCGCCACGGCTTCCCGGCACACGCGGCCCCTCTCGCCGAGTACGGGACAGCACGGCCTTGCTGTCCTGGTCCCAGGTATCCCAGCCCTTCGGCACCCAACTGACCGGAATCGGCATACGACTGACAGCAACCATCGCCATCCGATACAGCCGGCCCGCCTGCGAGGCCGCACGGCAGCCCAACCCTCTCGATCCCGGAGGCATGACGGCTTCTTACGGTCCTGGTGTGACCGGGGCCGGATGCTGGATCCGCTGGAGCATCTGTTCCATGACGGGGACGGGCAGGGAGGGGTGTCGGGCCGCGGTTTGTGCGGTGTCGGCGTCCCGCAGCAACCGGATTATCACCCGGGCGGGCAGCCTTGGATGCAGGGCGGCGGCGTAGCGGACACGTTCGTGCGGGTCGTCGAGCAGCCGGACCGCCGATGCGGGCGAAAGACGTAGGTCGGACGCGGCCCGGTGCCGTACTTCCTCGTTGCTGTCCCGGCTGAACCTCTCCACCAGCTCTGGCGTGGACTCCGGGTCGTCAAGGCCAGCTGGCGCGTTCTGGCGTTCGGGTCGTCGGCGTAGCGCAGCAGGTCGCGGCGGGGGAAGTTGGGGTGGCCGTGAGGGCGGTCGGGGGTACTGAGGCTGCCGGTCCACCACTGCCACACCCGCAGGAGCATGTCGGCGGGCGCGTCGTCGCAGGATTCCGCGAGGAAGAGCTGGACGACGCGGTCGTCGTCGCGGGCGAGACGTTCGACGACGTCCGCAGGGAGGTGCCGGGCCCGGGCAACGCTCCTGCGGATCAGGGGGTGGGAGGAGGCGGCCAGGCGGCGCATGGCGCCGGGATCCTCGTGCAGTGCCATGACCCAGTCGAGCGGGTAGTAGTGCCCGCGCGGGTCGAAGTCGATGGGGATGCCCGCCCGCTGCTCCTCGGTGATGTCAGCGCGTGTGGCCACCACGAAGCGGACGTTCTCGTCAGGGTCCTGGGCAAGAAGTCCGACCAAGTCCGGGTCCAGGTGCGGGTTGCCCGCGAGAGAGCTGCGCTGGGCCGGCTCTCCGTGGTGAGCCAGGTGTTCGGCGAGGCCGCGTTCGAGGCGGCAGGACTCAACCGCGCGCTCTCGGACTCCTTCGGTATCGAACACCGAACGGGGCATCGGGTGCTCTCGGTGGTACCGCAACAGCGCCTCGATGCGCACTTTGCCGGAAGGATCGCTCAGAAGCTTGCGCCGGGCCGGGCCGTCCAGATGAGGCCAGGCCCTTTGGCAGGCTGAGGCGCGTACAGAGGGATCCTCGTCGCCAGCCAGCGCGGTCAGTATCCGTACGGGCAGTCCGCGAAGACGAGCTGTCTCTTTCCGGACCTGGACGGAAGGATCCGCGGCGAGCTGCTCGTACGCGGCGTCGGTGAGCTCGGCGTGCTGGTCAGCCGCCAGCAGGGTGAGGATCCAGCGGGGCCGGGCTCCCCGCTCGCCCAGGATCAGACGAGTCCACTGCTCCGCTGTGAGGCCCGGCTGGGCCTCGGCCAGCAGCTGCCTCACCTTCCCCTCCGGGTGGACGATGGCCGCCTCGATGACCACCGCAGGCAGACGCCGCCACAGGGGGAAGTGCGACACACCAAAGGAGACGGGCACGCAGGTCATCGGGGGTGGCCGGGTTGAGTGCCAGCCCGTGCGCCCACATCTCACGCACCCGCTCCGAAGACCCCGGCCCCTGAAACAGCGATGTCCAAGCGGCTGCCCGCTCCCGCGGGCTCTCCTGGGCCGCCGCCCGAGCGGCTGTCTCCTGCCGCTCTCGCAGGTGGTCCACGCCGATCAGCCATACCTCGTCTTCTTCAGTGGTCACCCCCAGCAGGATGTCCCCGTCCATCGAGAGGGTGACGAACTCCGGCTGCCCGGGCCGCTCGCCCAAAACTCCGGCGAGGTCCCACTGCTCCGTGAGCTGCACCCGCGTCCAAGGCCTGGGCGCGCAACGCTGTCCAGTTGCCCGCGACGTCGATCAGGAAGACACCATCCCCGCCGAAGATCCCGCTCTCGGTCCCGAGCCGGTGCCACTGCGCATTGAGCTCGGCGACCAGGTCCGCTCGGTCTGCCCTCACACTCACGGTCGGCCTGATTTCTCCCGCGACGACCAAGCGCCACGCGGCCCGGGGCGACGCTACCTCCTCGGTCTTCCAGTCCCCCGCGATGTGCAGCCCGGCGCGCCGCAGCATCTTCATCAGCTTGTCTTTCCCACCCGTCATGACTCTGCTGCGCAATTACCCGGCGTGATGACGCCGTGCCGATACGGCCTTCAGAGCGCGTCGCAGATGCAGGCAGGCCGGGCGCGGCCGAGCCCTGAAAGCACGGCACGTGATCGCTCGCCGAATTGAGCAGCAGAGTCCGTCATGGGTGCTCATCCTGCCCGACCCTGATTCCTTCCCCTCCAACGGCGGATGGGTAGACACACCAACCAAGCGCAGATGCCGGTCCACTTGGCCGCCACCCCTCTTGTGCAGTGGCTCGCCGCTGGTCTCGTTCGCCGCGTGCCGTAAAGACCAACAGCAGAGCCGCAGGCCGCTCACTCACCCGGTGGCGCTCGCGCATCTGGTCGGCTGTAGGGACTCCCCACTGACGGTCGGCGTCACACCCACTTCACGCCCAGCTTCCGCAGTGCGTTCAGCTGCTCCGCCGTGAGTTTGTCGCGCCTCGCGCGGGTGTTGGAGACCCATACGCCGAGCCGGACCGCGATCGGCTCGGCCTCGCCGTCGACCGCGATCTTCTCAGCGTGGCCGCGTGGTACCGGCCGGTGGGGGCCTTCCCGTTCCACCCACTGTGCGAGGGCTGTCAGGCCCCGCTGGAACGCCTGCTGCGCCTTGCTCGACCCCTTCGCCGCACGCCCGGCCGCCGGGGCGGGAGGCGGCGCCGGGGCGGGCTTGATGCCCAGCGTGGTCAGCCGTTCCTGCTGCTCGTCGGACAGCAGCTTCCAGGTGCCCGGCTGTTTCTGCCGCTTCAGCCACCGCCCGATGTCGTCGCCGTCCATCAGCACGCCGGGCGCGATGTCGGGCAGCACACCGTCGGCATCGACCAGGTCCGCGAGGACGCGGTGGTGCCGCTGCCAGTCCAGCGGCCAGGGGCAGTTCCAGTCCTCGTCGATCGCCTCCAGTTGCCCGGCCCGCACCGCGGCGCGCTCCGGGTCCTTCCTGAGGCCGCCTTGCCTGCGGAGGTTGGCCATGTGCTGCCCGACCGGGACGGGCTGGCCGCCGGCGGGGTCGTCCCACACCGCGTCCTGACGGGGAGCAAGGTGCCCTGTGGCCCGCCGGTACGACCGGAGCACGGCGAGCTTGGCCTCCCACACCTCCTCACCCGGCTCCCACACCATCCCGGCCTCCGGCGCGTCCAGCAGCTCCTTGCGCCGCGGTTCCAGCTCACCGGCCCGCAGCGCCTTCCGTTGCTGGTGCACCCACCTCCCCAGCGGAAAGTCCTTCGTCACTCCGACTTCGACCTCGACGTCATAGGGGACGGCGTGCAGGCCGGTGATCTCGTTCTCGGCCCGCCAGCGGAGCAGGGCCTGGTAGCCCTCGAGCCAGACCAGGGACTCCGGCCGGTAGACCCGCGTGCGCAGGAACGCCGCGATGGTCGCCGCGTCCCTGGGAGAGGAGAAGTGGAGCAGGGCCGTCTCGGCAACGGCGTCGGTGTCGTCCTCCTCGTCCTCGCCGCCGGCGCCGATGATCCGCCCGTCCTCGTCGCGCCTCACGTGCACCGTGCGCTGTCCGCTGGTGAGGGCGCGGGAGGCGAGCTGCTCGACCAGGCGTTCATCGTGCGAGCGCAGGCCCTGGAGCACGGCCACGAGCGGCTTGAAGCTGGCGGAGGCGACCATGTCGGTCGGGTCCTCGCCGGGCTCCAGGAACACCGGCACGATGATCCGGGCGACCTTCGTGGTGCCGTCGCGGTTGAGCCGCAGCGCGCGGCCGATGTTCTGGACGATCTCCACCTGGGATCCGCGGGTGTCGGCGAAGCAGACGGCCTCGACTCCCCGTTCGCCGGTGATGTCGACGCCTTCCCCGAGCACGCGGCAGCTGGCGAGGAAGGCGCGGTGCACCCGGCGCTCGGCCACGTCGATGCCGTTGGCGAACTGGCGAAGGACCTCGCGGCGTTCGGTGACGAGGTGGTCGCCGCACAGCCAGGCCGACCAGACGCGGTCCGGGGGGACGTGGCGGCCGGCCTCCAGCTCGTAGAAGGCCGCGTCGATCGACGACGCGGGGAGCCGGTCCGCGGCTGCCAGGTCGTGGTCGGAGGCGCCGCTGGCGTACAGCTCGGCCGCTGTCTGGGGCAACTTGTCCGCGAAGGCTGCGGCCTCTTCCACCTTCTGGTGGAACGTCATCACTGTACGGAGGTTGTACGCCGCCGCGTGCTCCAACAGTGCGGTCTGCAAGAGAGCGAGGCGCCGGCCCCGCTGTGCCTCCTCCGTTTCCCCGAGGGCGGGGGAGGGGTCGTGGATCTCCAGGACGTCGATCTCGAAGCCGGCGAGGATGCCCCGCTCGATCGCCTCCGAGAGTCCGAGCTCGGCCAGCCACGGCCCGTAGGTCCCGTCCGGGTCGTCGGCCATGCTCGCGAGCTCCAGCTCCTGGCCGCCGGTGCCCTGCTGCGGCCGGGGCGAGGCGAGGATGCGCGGGGTCGCGGTGAGGTACAGCCGGAAGTCGGCCGGGATGCGGGCATTGTCGTGGATCGCGGCCCACGGCCTGCCGAGATCACCTGCGGTGGAGTGGGCTTCGTCCACGATGGCGAGGTCGAAACCGCTCATTTGCTGCCCGTACAGGCGCTCCCCGCCCGCCAGGGCGGCCTCCAGCGGCCCACGAACCTTCCGCTGGCCCTCGGGTGCGTCGATATCCTCGCGGTCCACCAGGGAGGCGTACGTAGCGAACACGACCACCGGCCCCGACCCCGCCCACAGCGCGAGCTGAATCGGATTCGTGGTGGTACGCACCCCCAACCCGTCCAGCACCGCATCGCTCTCCAGCGAGCACACCGCCACCATCGGGGCCCGGTGGCCCACCCGGCGCCACGCCTCAGCGGTCTGTGCGAGTAGGTCCAGGGTCGGCACGGTCACGAGGATCCGGCCGCCCGGGAAGCAGTCCAGCGCGCACGCGGCGGCGGTGATCGTCTTGCCCGATCCGGTCGCGGACACGATGGTGCCCCGTGCCCCCTCCGACGGCACTGATGATCTTGCAGGGAATCCCATCCACCTCCGAAACGCCGACTTCTGATCGACCTGGTGTTCCCGAAGCCGGATACCCAGCATTTCCACGCTCCTCCTCTGCCTTCTTTTCTGCTCGCTTCGGAAATCACCAGGACGGCGTGAAGGGTGGGACGGACACCGTGCCGTCCTCGCCCACGACGATCCGCTCGGCGAGCTGGGCCAGGACCTGAGAGGGGCGCAGCCCCGTCCGGCTGGCCACCGTCTGGATCAGTCGACTGGGCGCGGCGGACAGCCGGACCTCCGCTCGCAGTTCATCCGCTTCCTCCCCCTGCCGTTCCCCGAAGGCGGCCTGTGCCGCAAGAGCACCAGCAAGCCGTTCCTCACGCTCGCGAGCCCACACCGAGCCTTGAGCGTCCTGTTCTGGCTCGTACACGCTCCAACCGGCTGCAGTCATCAAGTCTCTGACGCGCTGCCACTCAGCGTGTTTAGCCAGCCAGATGGCAGCCAACCCCTCCCGGTCCATCTCGAACTCGTAGAAGGAACCGTTCCCCCTCAACTGCTCCGCGGTCTCCCGCTCACGGACAGCGGCCTCCGCGACCTTTTCCGCAACGGCGGCGATGTCCAGGCCATTCGCTTGACGCCGGACCTGATCCCGCGCCACGTCCTGAGCACTCCACATGCGTTTTCCCTTTTCCGAAAGGCGCGGGCATCTGGGCCCGCATCGGGTGGTTGAGGGTGTCCCATACTTCCGCCAACGCTACATGGTGCATCAACCTGATGCACCCACTACACCAGAACCCGAAACGAACGAGGCCCCCCACTCTCGCAGCCAGCCCGGCCCGCGAAGTGGGCCCCAAAGGTCCTGGAGGCGCAGCTGGAAGGACCGTCAGGTGGGGGAGCGCAGCGGACCCGCCGGCCCGGACTGCAGCGCAACGGGAGCCCGGTAGCGGGACGAAGTCCCGCCGCTCCGGGAGCGCAGCGGACGGAGCGTCAACCCCGATGCGTAGCATCGGGGTTGGGCAGGTGGCGCAGCCACCCGCCAGCGCTCCCGCGGGCGGAGCGCAACCCCGTGCGCAGCACGGGGGTTCGCTTGCACATCGCGCAGCGA